>JAITCS010000017.1 GCA_031282935.1 Cellulomonadaceae bacterium | reverse complement strand
CGGCGTCGTAAATCCTAATAAATAATGCGAAACCCATAAACAAAGCACCCCAATAACCAATCCCCCTACGTTCACCAACGCGAATCCGGCCAACTCCCGCCCCCGCGAGGCCGTGCGCCGTTCCCGGAATGTCCAAAATCGGTTGCCGAGCCAAGCAACCATCGTTGCCACGGCCACCGAAATTATCTTTGCGACAATCGGAGAGGTGTCAAGTCCGATGCGGAAAAGGTTGAAAATGCCCAGATCCACGAGGTAAGCCACCCCGCCCACGGAGCCGAATTTGACCAGTTCTTGGAAACGGCCCGACCATTGGTGCTTGGGATTCATCGCTGCCCCGCCCCCACACTCGCTCCCGTCCCCGCCAAAGCAGCACCCCTTGAATTGGCGCCTGAAAAAGCGCTGTCAGCCCCGGCGCTGGACGGAATCTCGCGCAAAACAGTGGAAAGATAGACCGCAAAAACCGGCGGTTTGCCCTGCTCCAACTCCAACATGCCGTTGTCAGCCGCCACCAAATCCCGCGCCAGCGGCAGCCCCCGCCCGGTGCCAGAGGGGCTGGTGGTGAATCCGCGCTCCCAAATCAGGCCCACATTGGCGTCTGGAATACCTTTGCCTTCATCCAAAACCTCTATTGCAACCCTATTCCGGCTCACAATGCGGGCGCGTAAAGTGGTGGTGCCGCCGCCGTGCCGTAACGAGTTCTCAATTAGGGTGGCTAACACTTGTGATAACCTCCCGGCGGTGGCTACTACCATTTGGTCGGCGGGGATTTGTGATATTAGGCGCCGAGTTTTCGCCGCATATGAGGGTTTCCATTCCTCTAGTTGCTGATTCACTATGGGCGCTAACGGGATTAGTTGGGAGGATGATTCGTGCATATCCCGTGAAGCCGCTAATAAATCGTCAACCACCTGAACTAAGCGTTCTACTTGTTCCAGCCCAATTCGAGCTTCTTCTTGCACGGCCGGATCGCTTGATATTAATTGTATTTCTTCCAGCCGCATAGATAAAGCCGTTAATGGGGTGCGCATTTGGTGTTTCGCGTCCCCGGTGAATTGGCGTTCGGCGGCCAAACGGGCAGCCACTCGGTCGGCGGCAGCGGCCAACTCGGCGGCCACCAAATCCACCTCGGCCACTCCACTCAGCGCGATCTGTGGTTGCACCTGGCCAGCGCCCAGCCCCTCGGCCGCTTTGGCCAAGTTGATGATCGGGCGCGCAAACCGGCGAGCCGCAAGCACCGCGATTAGTGCCCCCACCAGCAAAGCTACCACCGCGATGAACGCGAAAATGACCACCAACTGCACCGACCGCAGCCAAATTTCCCAGGCCGAAACCGAAACCGCGACCTCGGCGCCGTCCCTGGTGACCGCCGTGTAGGCGACCACCTGCCCGGCGCTCGGCGTACCGCCCTCGTACTCGGCGCCGTCTGGCGTTCGCACCCGCACGTGCGCCATCGGATCGCCCGCCACCGCCTGAGCTATAGCGTTTTCGATTACGGGAATTCGGTGTTCCCAGGCCGTTTCGATGATCACCACTAAATGATCAATTCGGTTTTGTAAGCGCTGTTCCTCGTTATATCGCACGTAAGAAACCGCGAATAATACTGCCGGAACTCCGATCAGAATTACCGCGACCGCCACCGCTAAAATCGTGGCACCCAGCGCTTGTCGGCGCATTTACTATTCCTCGCCAGCCTCAAATCGGAAACCGACGCCCCGCACGGTGGTGATGTATTTCGGCGAGCGCACATCATCACCGAGTTTGCGCCTTATCCACGAAATGTGCATGTCTAAAGTTTTTGTGGAACCTAATGGGTCAGAACCCCAGATTTCGTTCATAAGCCGATCCCGCAAAACCACGGAACCCGCGTTTTCCACAAGAATCTTTAGCAGCTCGTATTCTTTAATGGTGAGGCGCAATTCTTTGTCGCCTTGGAAAGCGCGGTGCGAACCTGTGTCAATCCTGATGTCGCGCGCCTCCGTAGCGGCGGTTTCACGCACCTCATCCTCGTCCCAACGGCGCAACAAAGCGCGCACACGGGCGAGCAACTCAGCCAACCGGAAGGGCTTGGTCACGTAATCGTCGGCCCCGGCGTCCAGGCCAACCACCAAGTCAACTTCCTCAGCGCGCGCTGTCAGCACCATGATATGCACGGAAAGCCCCGCCGCCCGCACACGACGCGCCACATCGAGGCCGTCCATGTCAGGCAACCCCAAGTCGAGCAGCATCAAATCAACCGAGTCCGCTAGGTCAATCGCCCCCTGCCCGGTCTCCGAAACCAGCACCTCGTAACCCTCCCGAGTGAGCGCACGAGCAAGCGGCCCAGCGATTGCCGGGTCGTCTTCCGCAAGTAATACTTTGGCCATGCCGCCACCCTAATCAAACTTGACTAAACTTTGGTAGTACCTGGCAGGCAGCGTGTCGTGTTTTGACCATTTAGTTACGCAAAGTTATCCACAGGTGGCTATTGCTTTTTTGGCGCTCGGTAGGCACGATGGCCCCATGTTCCAGACTCCGGTGGCCTCGCGGGCGGTGGCGGTGTTGTCGTTCCCGCCCTTGGGCGACGTCGCCATCCCGTGCGGGCGGCGCTGGGATGAGGTTTCTGCTGGTGTGGCGCGGGTGCTTTGTTGGCCGGAATTGCACGGCGGGGCGGTGTCGGTGGCAGGGGTGCGATTGCCTGCGGGCGCCGTGGTTGGCGCGGAACCACTGGTGCCGGGGGCCGTGTTACGCGTTGGGTCTGCGACGGTTGGGCGTTCTCCGTGGATGTTTGCGCGCCCTGTGCTGGCGCGGAAATACGCTTTTGCGGGTGCGGC
>JAITCS010000191.1 GCA_031282935.1 Cellulomonadaceae bacterium | reverse complement strand
TGGCTCGCTCCACCAGCGCCAATAGTGCGCGCGCCATATCCACCTCGGAAACCGTGCGCACTTCCACGCCCAAGCGGCTTAGGATTTCCAGCGGCACCAGCCCCGGAGTGCCAATGGCGATGCCGTCTGCCATGGTGGCACCGGGTAGGCGCGTGATGGGTTTGTGCGCGATTAGGGATTCGGGGTATGCCGCAGCGTTTTCTGCTTGGACGCCGATGACTTTGACATGTGGGGCCCGCTCGGCGAACACGGTGGCGATCCCAGCAATCAACCCGCCGCCGCCCACGGGAATGATCACCGTTTCGACATCAGGAACTTGCTCTAGGATTTCCAAGGCCAATGTGCCCTGACCAGCCACAACATCTGGGTGGTCAAAGGGGTGAATCAGGGTGCGCCCGCTCGCCTGCGCCTCAGCGCGAGCCAAGGCAAGGCACTCGTCAACGTTGCGACCCCCCAGCCGAATCTCGGCACCGTAAGCTCTCGTCGCCTCCACTTTGGGGAGCGGAGCGTCGGCGGGCATGAAAATGACCGCCTTTATACCAAGCATTTGCGCCGCCAACGCTACACCCTGAGCGTGGTTGCCTGCCGAGGCTGCGACCACCCCGCGCACCTTTTCCGCCTCGGTGAGTTTCGCCATCCGGTTGAAAGCACCCCGGATTTTGAAGGACCCCGCCCGCTGCAGGTTCTCGCACTTGAGGAACACCGGCCGATTAGTGAGCGCCTCAAGCAACCGGAAATGGAGCACCGGAGTGGGCTGCACTACGGCCTGAAGCAGCTCCGCCGCACTGACAATATCCGCAACCTGAACCGTATCCACCATGATGTTCTCCCAAATGTTTCACGTGAAACCACCTAACCCTAGTACCAACCTCGCCGCCGTCGCCGCTGCCCCAGATCGAAACCCAAAATTACCTTCAGCAAAAAGCATTAGGATTCAACCCCGTCGTCGTCCACTAGACCCCGTTTCCGGAGCTGCTGTTTCCGCTTCGACTCCCGCTTTGGCGCCTTGGTGGCTACGGCAGAACCCGGCCCCAGGTCAGTCAAAAACACGTCGCTGCCTTCGGCTACCGCATCACGGCGATGCCTGTCCACATGCCGGAAAGTCTCTTTGACAGCCTTTATCTGTTCCTCTACTTTTGTCTTTCGCAGCAGCGGCAGGTGATCTTCGTACCCTAATTGCGGGAACTTGTCGTAACCGAACAAGTATTGAATAAAAGTATTTGCCACCGCTATTAGCGGCACTGACAACAGGGCACCAAATATCCCAGCAGTCATCAGACCCACCGCAACCGCGATGGTAACAGCAATGGGGTGCAGCGAAACCGCGTGTCCGAGTAACAGCGGCGATAAAACCTGAGACTCAAGCTGCTGCACCACCAACACGATCAGCAACATGACTAACGCCGGTACTAGCCCGCGCATCATCAGAACTGCGAGGGTGGCAATGACCCCGGTAACCACCGCACCAAGAATCGGGATTGCGCCGCCCAGAAACACCAGCACCGCAATAGGTAAGGCGAGCCTGGGCACAAAGAATAGCGCGCCCAAACCAATACCGATTGCGTCAACCCCCGCCACCACGATCTGGGTTTGCACGTAAGCGCGCAAGGTGACCATGGAGCGCCGACTTGCCTGATGTACTTTTTCCCTTGACTTAATGGGCAGCAGATTGACGAGCCAAGCCCAGATATTCCTGCCATCGTAAAGGAAAAAAATGGTGCAGAAAAGGGTAATGCCAATTCCGTAGGCGATGTTCCCGGCGGTGCCCACGGCCCCTGACGCCCCGGATATGACGTTATTGACAATGTCACCGGTTGTGATTTGCGTCTGCACCTGCCGCCAGGCCATATCGAATTGCTCATTCGTGAGATTCAGCGGCGGCCCAGCCACCCAAGCGCGCACCGTGTTCACCCCGGCCACTACCTGCACACTCAAATCGGTGAAACCCGTGAACAACTGCCGCCCAGCCAGGTAAATGACCCCGAGCAGCAAGGCCATCGTACCCAAAACGCACACGGCGGTGGCGGTTTTGCGCCCCAAAAGCCCGCGCGATTCCAAGAGGTCACGCACTGGGCTGAGCAGCACAGATACCAAGATGGCGAGCGCGATTGGAACTAGAATTGTGCCGAGCCGTAGCAAGCCCCACATCAGCACCCCAATAAAAGCGCCAATCAGCATAAGCCGCCACGCCCAGGAAGCCATCGCCTGCACCAGCGGCGGTACTGGCCCTGAATCCTCTATCTGTTCCGGTGCAACATAGTCGAGCACGCTTGGGATTGCCCTGGCGCCCCCATCCGAACCGCTGGCGGCCATGCCAAGCGGCTGCGAAACGGTGGCGTCTTGGACAACGAAGGCGGCCCCGCCCCCCGAGTCTGCCGAGGAATTGCTCATGTGCTAAATCGTATGGCATGGCATGGACAGTAATCAGCTTCCACGCCGCCTCACCTGGCGCTGTTTGGCCTTGCTTTTTGCTCCACCGCCTGGCTTCGAGCCCCTGACCTTGGGATTAAGCTGGGAGCGAACTGCTGGCGAGCCGCTTCCAGCCGCCTTGGACACCGCGCCCTCGCCGCTCCCGGCGGCCCCGTCCGCAGCCCGGCCATCGCCCCCCGCGCCAAACCCCCGCGTGGATTTCGCTGACCGCCCCCGCACAATTCCGGCTAATTCTTGCAGCATTGGCCCGTCTTTCGACTTAAGCCACACTAAGCCCATTTCGGTGCCCACTAAACCAGTAACTAAGCGATAGGTTACATCTTTCCGATGATACAATCTGGCCAGGGACATTGCCATTACCGTAACCCCAACCTCAGCGGCCACCCATTCCACTGCCTCTTTTGCGGTAATTCCTCTTTCCGAATAATCGAAAACATTCTCTAGCGCTAAGTCGCTTTCCACGACGGCCTCATCCGCACCTAATGCGGCGAATAGATGGTCTTTTGGCACCACCACTACGGCACTATCAACGTATAGCGGAACGGCATAATACAAATTCTTGTCAACCGGCAGCCTAGTGACCGCAGCGTCAATTTCATCACTCGCTAAAGCGGTAGCAATCTGATCAAAAGCCACTGGAACCAGCGTTAGCGGTATTTCTGGGCACCGCTGCTCCCACCGCCTGGCCCATTTGCCCGGGGTTGCGCCAGGAACAAATCCCAACCGCAGCCCCCGCCCAATTTCTACATTCATTACAACCTCCGCAAACTTGAGGCTATGATATGCCATATGAGTGCTAAATTCGCTGACCAAGCCTTGAAGCCGATCAACGCGGCAAAGCGTTTGGGGATATATTTGCCCGCCGCGCCTGCAGAGTTTCAAACGGAACACATTACCCGGGGCGAACTGGCACAGTTGGA
>JAITCS010000178.1 GCA_031282935.1 Cellulomonadaceae bacterium | reverse complement strand
TTGAGACCCTAATTGAAGCCGGTTATCAGCCCGAGATCGCGTATTTTGAGGTTTTGCATGAATTGAAACTTATCGTAGATCTCATGTGGGAGGGTGGTATCGCCAAGCAGCGCTGGTCGGTTTCTGACACGGCTGAATATGGTGATTATGTTTCCGGGCCTCGCCTAATTACCCCGGCCACAAAAGAAGAAATGCGCCGCATTTTGGCTGATATCCAATCTGGCGCTTTCGCGAAGCGTTTCATTGCCGACCAAGATGGTGGCGCTGCCGAGTTCAAGCGTTTGCGCGCGGAAGAGGCCGCCCACCCGATTGAGGATACCGGCCGGAAACTGCGCCAACACTTCTCTTGGGGTGCGGCCGATGACAAGGAATTTCTTTCCGATGTCGCGGCCCAGGCTCAGCGCTAGAGGTGTCGCCCTACTGCTGTCGCGGTGCGTGGTCGAGATGTGTAGCTGCGTTGTGTAGGCACGTTGTGTAGTAGCGGCTCGCGGTCGCAGGGCACAAGGAAGTTTGTTCAGTAAAAATAGCGCGTTAGTTTAGCGCCGAATAAGAAAGTCGGATTTTATTCAAATGGCAGTAAAAACCCATGAGCCGGGCATAATTGACTTGGCCGTAATTCCCGGTGATGGTATTGGCACCGAGGTTGTTGAGCAGGCTCTTGTTGTGCTGCAAAAGGCGCTGAGCGGCGGTACTAATGTCGTAATCAAGCCAACCTATTATGACCTCGGCGCGGATCGCTATCACCGCACTGGTGAGGTGCTCACCGATGCGGAACTTGAGGCCATCTCGGGCCATGACGCTATTTTGCTGGGCGCCGTTGGTGACCCGTCGGTGCCTTCGGGTATTCTTGAGCGTGGGCTGTTGCTGAAGCTGCGGTTCGCGCTGGATTTGTACGCAAACCTGCGCCCGGTAAAGCTTTATGAGGGTGTGGAATCACCGCTAAAGAATCCTGGCGAGATTGATTTTGTGGTGGTGCGCGAGGGCACTGAGGGGCCTTATGCTGGTCACGGCGGTAATTTGCGTAAGGATACGCCGCATGAAATCGCTACCGAGGTTTCCATCAATACCGCTTATGATGTGGAGCGCCTTGTTCGCTATGCTTTCGAGTTGGCGTCCAAACGCCCGAAGAAGCATTTGAGCTTGGTTCACAAGAACAACGTTTTGGTACATGCTGGTGATTTGTATGAGCGAGTATTTTCGCGGGTTGCGAAAGAGTATCCTGAGGTGCGCACCGACTATTATCACACCGATGCTACCACTATCTTCTTGACCACCGATCCGCAGCGTTTTGATGTGATTGTGACCGATAACTTGTTCGGCGATATCATTACCGATCAAGCGGCAGCAATTTCTGGTGGGATGGGCTTAGCGGCCTCGGGTTGTATTAATCCTGAGGGTGATTTCCCGTCCATGTTTGAGCCAATTCACGGTTCCGCCCCTGACATTGCTGGCAAGGGCATTGCCGACCCCACGGCCACCATTCTTTCGACCGCTTTGATGCTGGAGCACTTAGGTTTTGAGGCCGAGGCGGCCAAAATTTCTGCTGCTGTGGAGGCTGACCTTGCCGAGCGTGGCAAAGAGAAGCGCTCGACTGCGCAAGTTGGTAGTGATATCGCGGCTCGTTTGTAATTTATTATCTCGTTTCATTGCCCAGCTTAGCCAGGAGCGTTTGCTAGGCTGGGCATAGACGATGGTTTGGCGTGCAAACAATTAGGCCCGGTAGAGGAGAAAACGATGGGAATGTCACTGGCGAGTCACACTTTACCGGAATCAGTTGAGCGGTTAGTTTCGGAATTTAAGTATGTGCCGCAGGTCGTGGCCTCCGATGCGGAGCGGGAACTAAAAGATGAACAGCGCGAGCAGAAACTAGCGAGCCCGAAATTCGGTACGGTATTCACCGACCACATGGCCCTAATTTCTTGGGTGAATGGCAAAGGCTGGCGTGACCTGCGGGTGGTGCCTTACGGCCCGCTGACGCTCGACCCGGCAACGGCCGTGTTCCATTACGCTCAGGAAGTTTTTGAGGGGCTCAAGGCATATCGCTTTCCCGATGGTTCCATCTGGACTTTCCGGCCCGAAATGAACGCCAAGCGGCTGAATAAGTCGGCCACGCGGTTGGCTTTGCCTGAATTGCCGGTGGACATGTTTGCTGCGGCTTGTGCGGCTTTGGTGCGAGCCGACAAGAAATGGGTGCCCTCAAGTCCCGATTCCTCGCTATATTTGCGGCCTTTCATGTTCGCCTCAGAGCCTTTCTTGGGCGTGCGGCCCGCAAACGCCGTGGAGTTTGTGGTTATCGCCTCCCCGGCGGGCAGTTATTTCGCCTCCGGGGTTAAGCCGGTTTCCATCTGGGTAGATACCAAATACCATCGGGCGGCACCTGGCGGTACTGGGGACGCAAAATGCGGTGGCAATTACGCGGCGTCATTGTTACCGCAACAATTAGCGGCCGCGCAGGGCTTTGATCAGGTCTGCTACCTTGACGTGGGCGCTGGGGGGCGCATAGAGGAATTGGGCGGGATGAACCTTGTGTTTGTTCGCACTGATGGCACTATTGAAACTCCGGCGCTGAGTGGCACTATCCTGGCTGGCGTCACCAGGGATTCCTTGCTGAAATTGGCAAAGGATCGGGGCTTAAACGTGGTGGAGCGCGCCATTCATTTGCCTGAATTGCTGGAGGATTTCGCGGCCGGGAACATTGCGGAGGTGTTTTCTTGCGGCACGGCAGCGGTGGTGACCCCAGTTGGGCGGCTGGCGGGGGATCTGCACGGCAAGCGTTTCGACATCAAGGTTGGGGATGGGAATCCGGGCAAGATCACGATGGAATTGCGCGAGGCTTTGACCGCCATCCAATATGGTTTGGCGCCCGATAAACACGGCTGGATGACGCGCCTTGTCTAGGCTTTCAATTTAGTGCGGCGTAAAAGAGGCCGAATAGGCGTAAAGAGGCTGAAGAAATATGAGTATTGCTAACAATTCTATTGATGTTTATGACACAACGCTGCGCGATGGTACGCAGCAAGAAGGCATAAACTTATCCATTACAGATAAGTTAGCGATCGCGGTGTTATTGGACCAATTAGGGGTTGGGTTTATCGAGGGCGGTTGGCCCGGCGCTATCCCGAAGGACACCGAGTTTTTTGCGCGGGCCAGAAACGAGCTAAACCTGCAACATGCGGTTTTGGCCGCTTTCGGTGCCACAAGGAAAGCGGATACCCGCACGGATCAAGATGAGCAAGTATTGGCGTTATTGGCTGCAGAAACTCCGATGGTCACCTTAGTTGCGAAATCCGATTCTCGGCATGTGGAATACGCCTTGCGCACCACTAACGCCGAGAACCTGGCTATGATTTCCGACACGGTAAAACTCTTAGTCAAGGAGGGGCGCCGAGTCGTTGTGGACGCCGAACACTTCTTTGATGGCTATCGGTTCGACCCTAAATACGCTCTTGAAGCTGTGATTGCCGCCTTTGACGCCGGGGCGGAGACCGTCTGCCTCTGCGACACCAACGGCGGGATGGTTCCTGATTTCGTGTCCGAGATTGTTGGCCAGGTACACGCCACCTTAGGTGCCCAGGCCCGGCTGGGGATTCACGCCCACAACGATGCCGGTTGCGCAATCGCGAACAGCCTGGCAGCCATCAACGCTGGGGCGCAGCATGTGCAGGGAACCGTGAACGGGTACGGCGAACGCACCGGGAACGCCGACCTCATTGCGGTGGTCGCTAACCTCAACTTGAAGTATGGATTCCAACTACTACCTGGCAAACTCGGGGAATCCACCAGAATTGCGCACACTATTGCCGAGATAGTGAACATCGCTCCTTTTGCGCGCCAACCTTACGTGGGGCTTTCCGCTTTCGCGCACAAAGCTGGGCTGCACGCCTCCGCGATTAAAGTACACCCTGACATGTACCAACACGCCGACCCGGCAATCGTCGGTAATGACATGCGCATGTTGGTTTCCGAAATGGCCGGGCGGGCCTCGGTGGAGCTAAAGGGCCGCGAACTGGGGTTTGACCTGAGCGGCCAGAAGGATTTGCTGACCCGGGTTACAAAGCGGGTAAAGGACGCGGAGGCGAACGGGTACACCTACGACGCTGCCGACGCATCTTTTGAGTTGATGCTGCGCGAGGAACAAGACGGGGAGCGCCCCAACTTCTTCACCGTGGACTCTTGGCGAGCTTTCGTCGAAACCGTGCCCGGGCACAACAATGACGACCCAATCGCTGAGGCCACCGTAAAAATCCGCATCGGGGGCCGCCGAATCGTCAAAACCGCCGAAGGCAACGGCCCAGTGAACGCCCTCGACGCGGCTTTGCGGGAAGCTCTGATCCCGATTTACCCGGAGATTGAAACCTTCGCTTTGCGGGACTATAAGGTGCGAATCATGGAGGCCGACTTCGGCACCGATTCGACCACCCGCGTGTTGATCACCACCGCCAGCCCAGAGCGCTATTGGCGCACTGTCGGGGTTGGCACCAACGTGATCGAAGCCTCCTGGGAGGCGCTGATAGACGGTTACACCTACGGGCTGATGAAGTCGGCGCAGGCCTTTGACGCCGACGAGAGCACAGACGAGAGCGCTGAGGTTTCTATGGACTCGCACTGGCACATCTAGGCCTTTCAACGCGATATTTGGGCGGCGTCGGCGATATTCGGTCGGGGAGCGCGGTTCGGGTGGGCGGTGTAGCGGGCGACTGAGCTGCGGCGTGTTCCCGTAGCGCGACCCGATGTGTATGCGTAGTACGGCGCGGCGTGGTGGCGCCAAGAACCGTGGCGGTGGGGTACGGTGCGAACATGGGAAACCAGCACGGCTCTTGGAAACGGATTTGGCCCTATGCATTGGCATTTGCGGTGGTGTATTTGCTGATCTTCCCGCTGGCTCGTTTTGTGGGGGACAAAGGGATTCTGATTGTGGGGTTGTTACTGGTGCTCCCACTATTCCACCTCGGGGTGGGGGTGCTTTACGGGCGTAAGTACGGGTTTCGCTGGGAGTTATTCGCGCTAGCGGCTCTCGTGTTCATCCCTGCGTTACTCATTTTCCTCAATTCGAGCGCCTGGATATATTTGGGGTTCTATTTCTTGCTACTCGTAGTAGGGCAAGGTACTGGGCTGCTCACCAATCGCAAGCGGCGCCTCGCAAACCCCCTGCCTGGCGCGGTAACACCGCGCTCCCTGGCATAAAACCTCGCGCAGGCAGCGGCCTAAATACCCCTAGCAAAATCTAAACGGTGAGAGCGGTTTAGTCATCTGCAAGCCAGGCCGCAGGCTTCATCTGGATCATCATCTCTTCGGCGTCAATGGCCGTCAGCGCGGCCTCAAGCGGTTCGGAATCGAAACTGCCGATTTTACGGTCCGCCAACAGCCGGGTTCGCTGCACCTGTAAAGCGGCGGCCCAAAGTTCGCGGTAACTGGCCTGGTAATCCCCGGCGCTTCTATCATCAGGTTGGAACGCGGCGTTGGGGTGAACAAGGTGGGCACGCACCCGTGCCACAACCTCGGGGGAGTACGGCTGCCCATCGGCGCGGCGCAACCCAGGGTTGTCCAGGTACTGCGCGGTGACCTGCTCCAGGTCAAGATGAATCTGCCTGCTGTCCTCGTTGGCCGCCACGGCGTTGGAGTCCAGAGCCAACTTGCGCACCACCAGCGGCAGCAAAGAGCCTTGCAAAAGCAGAGAAATGAAAGCCACCAAGAAAGCCACCAACACGATGAAAGACCGCTGCGGGAAATCACGGGGAAGTGACTGCGCCGCCGCCAAAGTGACCGCCCCGCGCATCCCGGCAAAAACCAAAAGCAGCCCCTCGCGCGGCCCAATCGGGTTGTCCAGGTAGTAGTCGGTGTCGGCTATCGCCCGGGCAATCCGCGCGGTGAACCGTTGGTGCTCTTGCGGGTGGGCCTGGAGGCGCGCCATCTGGTTCGCCCCGGCCTGCTGCAAGAACTTCTCCCGCTCGGGCTGCGAAAGCACCGGATTCCCCGCGAAAGTGGGGGCCGTCCGGGTAGGTGTCGCCACAGCCGTGATCGGGCCCGCCGCCAACCCCATGCCGCGCCGCCCGTGCCGAACGAGGGCGGCGATGAGCCTGCGCTTGCCGGGGCGCCGATAAATGCTGTCCCGCACGGGCGTCCCCCAAGTGCCCTCTTTACGAATCTCGTGGGCGGGCGGCACCAACGGGTGACTGTCAGCGAGGCGCTGCTCCATCCACTCTAAACGGGGCCGGGTGGCGGCCCGCCGCGCCGCAGCCCGCCGGGTGGAGCCGAGCACGGGCACCAAAAACGCAGCTCGCAACGCCAGCAAGGCCACCACCGTCAATACCCCCAGCAG
>JAITCS010000128.1 GCA_031282935.1 Cellulomonadaceae bacterium | reverse complement strand
CGCCCGGTCATTGAGGTTTGTCCAGTGCAGTGGGCGGCGATGGAGGGGCGTACGGTGCTCCAGTGGGATAAAGAGGATTGCGCTGACGCCGGGTTGGTGAAATTCGACTTACTAGGTCTTGGCATGTTAACCGCAATTAGGTATGCGTTTGAGGCCATCGCAGCCAGCCAGGGGGTTTTGCTCGAATTGCACTACTTACCGGATGACGATCCGGCTGTTTATGATTTGCTGTGCGCTGCCGATACCGTTGGGGTGTTCCAAGTCGAATCCCGCGCTCAAATGGCTACCTTGCCGAGGCTAAAGCCGCGCACCTTTTACGATTTAGTTGTTGAGGTGGCACTTATCCGGCCTGGCCCAATTCAGGGCGGTTCGGTTCATCCGTACATCAACCGCCGAAATGGTAGGGAGCCTGTCACCTATTTGCATCCCCTGCTAGAGAGTTCGCTTAAACGCACCTTAGGGATTCCGCTATTCCAAGAGCAGTTGATGCAGATGGCTATTGACGTGGCGGGTTTCAGCCCCGCAGAATCCGATCAGTTGCGCCGCGCAATGGGGTCGAAACGCTCTTTGGAGCGAATGCAAGCGCTACGCGACCGCTTAATGTCGGGAATGATCGCCAACGGGGTCACCCCACAGGCACGGGAACGGATATATGAGCAGCTCCAAGGCTTTGCTGATTTCGGGTTCCCAGAATCCCACGCTTTCTCATTCGCCTTTTTGGTGTACGCCTCGTCCTGGCTGAAAGTACACTATCCGGCCGAGTTTTACATGGGGCTGCTAGCGGCGCAGCCTATGGGGTTTTATTCGCCGCAATCCTTATGCGCCGATGCGCGCAGGCACGGAGTGACGGTGTTGCGCCCCTGCCTAAACTCGTCAGAGGCATTGGCGAGTGTCGAGGCGCTTAGCGAAGATGTGGAATTGCCCCCAGAGCAACTGAAAATACCGCGCTCACCTGATGAGTCTTTCGGGCCAGAACCAAATCTGCGTACCGCAGTGCGCGAAGGGCTTGCGCAAGTCCGAGGCATCTCCAAAGAAAAAGCCAAGGAAATAGTTGCAGAACGCCGTGCCAGGGGGCCATTTAGATCACAGCATGATTTAGCACGCCGTGTCCAACTGTCCACCACGCAGTTAGAGTCCCTAGCCACTGCTGGCGCCATGACTACATTCGGGGTGACCCGCCGAGCCGGGATATGGGAGGCTGATGCACTGGCTGGGGAATCCCTCGCCATGCTGCCTGGGATCGGGGAGGGGGTTTCAGCGCCCGACTTGCCGACAATGTCACCAGTGGAAGCAGTCATGGCCGATGCCGCAGCCACTGGCATTACCCCAGACCGTTTGGCGATTGAGTTTGTGCGCGAACGGTTATCGGCTGATGGGGTCGCAAGTGTATCAGTTGCGATGGCCGGAAATCCGGGCACTCGGATTGCGGTGGGTGGCGCTGTGACCCACCGCCAGCGTCCAGGCACAGCGGGCGGTGTTACCTTCTTATCGTTGGAGGACGAAACTGGGTTACTCAATGTTGTGTGCCAGCAAAAGGTTTGGGAACAGCATCGGGAGGTGGCACGGCGCGCTAGAGCTATGGTGGTGTGGGGGCGCCTGGAGAAGTCCGACGGTGCCACTAATCTGTTAGCGGAGCATCTGGCCCCGTTGCGATTACCCGTGCTCGCAGGCAGCCGTGATTTCCGATGAGAGCCAGGACTCTGATGAGTGCCAGGACTCCGATGAGAGCTAGGACTCCGACTAGAGCAGGTCTGAGGAGGCGATTGCCTTGGTAGATTCGTCAGGCTTAAGGGAGGTACACCCTAAACGACGGCGCCACCGTCGTGACGGTACGGGCGGTCTTTCGGCATGCGCCATAGCAGAATCACTAAGGAGAGAAGGAACAGCGCGGCGAATAGGGGCCCTGGCCAAATAGGCCAGGCGCGGGTTCCGAACGCGACGCGCAGGACAAACGCGATGACAGTCAAAATTGGAAACAAGACAGCGCCGATTGTGGCGGCGCGTCTGACGGGGTCGGCGGTCTTGAACACCCCGGTCGGATTGGGTTGGTGAAAACGTGATTGAGCATCTTCGAGCGCCTCCACTTCGGGTGTTGTCGGCCAGTCCCGTGGGCCGTAAATGCGCGAAACGATGGCGGTGGCGTCGGCTGAGGCGATTCGGGAGGCGGCACTCGCCTCAACGGGGGCGGCTGTCAGGGCGGCGCCGGGCGCCAACTCGTCAGTAAAGTTGCTGCTCACCAAGTCTGCGAACCGCCCCTCGACTTCACTTTGCGACAGTTCGCCTCCGTTTGACTCGCTTCTGTTGGCCGAATTCATAACTCCACTATAAGGTTAACTCTATGGCTGACCAAAGCGGGTTCTATCGAGTGGTGCGCACTGTCGGTGGCCCAGCGATGAATGCATACTTCAGACCCTGGGCTGAGGGGCTGGCATATGTGCCCAGCACTGGCCCAGCGATTTTGGCGTCTAATCACTTGGCGGTGATTGACTCTTTCGTGTTGCCTTTAGTGCTTGACCGGCAGGTGAAGTTTTTGGGGAAATCCGATTACTTTACTGGGAGTGGTCTCAAGGGCCGCGCTGTTGCTGGCTTTATGCGCGGGGTAGGCACCATTCCGGTAGATCGCACTGGTGGTAAAGGTGACGGTGCGCTAAAGACTGGCCTTAAAGTACTGAATTCTGGGGGGTTATTTGGGATTTACCCGGAGGGCACTCGCAGCCCAGATGGGCGTCTTTATCGCGGGAAGACTGGGGTGGCCAGGTTGGCGTTGCAATCGGGGGCGCCGGTGATTCCCGTGGCGATGATCGGTTCTGACACAGCCCAGCCGTTGGGGCAGGCCATGCCAAAACCGATGTCGGTTGGGGTTAAGTTTGGTCATCCACTGGATTTCTCAAGATATGAAGGTATGGATAATGACAGATTCGTATTGCGCGCTATTACGGATGAAATCATTTATGCCATAATGAAGCTCTCTGGCCAAGAATATGTGGATGAATACGCTGCGGTTGCCAAAGCAAGGATTCACGCTGCGAAGGTGGCCGCAAAGAAAGCTGGTGGGGCGGCTGCTGGGGAAGACACTGCGGTCGCTGATGCCACCGGAGCGCACGGGGAACCCAACGCAACATCAACCAGCGGTTCTCCAGTTGCAGCCAGCGGGCTTCCAGTTGCAACCAGCGGGCTTCCAGTTGCAACCAGCGTGATGCCCGCTGCACCTGTCCAGTGAACAAATAAAAGTGAAGTAAATATTTACAAAATACTAAGCAAGGAGTATTAGATAATGACTGTCCGCAAGGTTGCCTTATTGACCGCCGGTGGTTTTGCCCCGTGCCTATCCGCTGCCGTTGGCTTTTTGATTGAGAAGTACACAGAGGTTGATCCCGCTATTGAGATCATTACCTACCAACACGGTTACCGTGGCCTATTGCAAGGCGATAGCCACGAAGTAACTAAAGAAGGGCGCGCCCAAGCCCATATCTTGCCAAAATTCGGTGGTTCTCCTATCGGTAATTCTCGGGTCAAGCTAACTAATGCAGCAGATTGCGTTAAGCGTGGTCTAGTAAAGGAGGGGGAGAACCCGCTCACGGTTGCGGCGGAGCAACTGAAGAAAGACGGTGTTGACGTACTACACACTATTGGTGGCGATGACACTAATACCACTGCTGCTGATTTGGCAGCGTATTTGCATGATAACGGTTATGAGTTAACTGTAGTTGGTTTGCCAAAGACGATTGACAATGACATTGTGCCGATCAAACAGTCTTTGGGAGCTGATACCGCTGCCGATCAAACCGCTCGTTTCGCGGAGAACATTATTGGTGAGCACCGTTCTGGGGCACGCATGTTGATTGTGCATGAGGTTATGGGTCGCCATTGCGGTTGGCTTACCGCTGCGGGCGCTGAGAAGTACCGTGCCTGGCTGAATAAGCAGGAGTGGGCACCAGCTTTGGGGCTCACCAAGGAACGGTGGGATGTTGACGCCGTCTATGTGCCAGAAATGGACATTGATATCGAAAAGGAAGCGGCACGTCTGAAGAAAATCATGGATGAGAAAGGTAACGTAAATATCTTCTTGTCCGAGGGCGCCGGTATGCATGAGATCGTGGCGCAGTTGGAGGCCGAAGGGCAAGAAGTGAAGCGGGACGCTTTTGGGCATGTCCGTCTTGATGAAATCAATCCTGGCAAATGGTTCGCTGAGCAATTTGCGAAACTTTTGGGCGCCGAAAAGGTGATGGTGCAAAAGTCTGGCTATTTCTCACGTTCCGCTGCCGCAAATGACACTGATTTGGCTTTGATCAAGACAATGTGCGATTACGCAGTTGACTGTGCTTTGCGCGGGGAATCTGGCGTGATTGGGCAAGATGAAGAGGACGGCGACAAGCTAAAAGCTATCGCTTTCCCACGCATTGCTGGTGGTAAGCCGTTCAACGTTAATCAGCAGTGGTTCAAGGATATGCTCGCCGATATCGGGCAGCCTTTTACCCCGCACGCGGAGCCAGTGGCACACTAAGGCATTTCGTTGGTTCCTGATTCTCCGAATTCGGAAATAGTGGAGGTAGCGCAGCCGGGCGTCCCAAGTGAGGTAGCGACGCCCGTGTTGCGCCCTTCCCCCGCGCGCGCTTTACAGCAACCAACCTGGCCTGATCCGGCGGCGTTAGCGGCGGCGGAGGCGAAACTTTCGACAGCCAAACCCATCGTGGCCATTTCGGAGATCGAAACCCTGAAGGCCGCGATGGCTGCTGCCGCTGTCGGGCGGGCTTTCGTGCTACAAGGGGGCGACTGTGCGGAGAACTTTGCCGAAGCCAACGCATCAAGAATCAGGAACAAGCTGCGCACAATTCTGCAAATGGCGGTCATATTAACCCACGGCGCCTCATTGCCGATTGTAAAAATCGGGCGAATGGCGGGCCAATATGCAAAACCCCGCTCTGCTGATTATGAAACCAGAAATGGGATAACCCTGCCCGTCTATCGGGGCGACATGATCAACGGGTTTGAGTTTGACGAAACCTCT
>JAITCS010000011.1 GCA_031282935.1 Cellulomonadaceae bacterium | reverse complement strand
AAGCTCACCTGTCCGGTGGGGGAGCAGCCAAATGCTCTCGGCACCGCTTGCGTTCCGGTACCGCCGGTGCCGCAGTTCTGCCCAGACGGTTCGCCGATGCCTGCTGACGGTGTCTGTGTGCCTGATCCGGTGGTGTGCCCTGACGGTTCGCCGATGCCAGCCGATGGCGTGTGCGCACCTGATCCGCAGTACTGTCCCGATGGTTCGCCGATGCCCGCTGATGGCGTGTGCGCACCTGATCCGCAGTTCTGCCCTGACGGCTCGCAGATGCCAGCCGATGGCGTTTGCGTGAACGATCTTGAGGATTGCCCGGCTGGTCAGGTGCGTAATGCCGATGGTGTCTGTGTGGTTTTGCAGCAGCAGTGCCCGGATGGTTCGCCGATGCCCGCTAACGGCACCTGCGCCACCACTCCGCAGCCTTGCCCCGACGGCAGTGCTCGCAACGCGTTTGGGCAGTGCCCGACGCGGCCTGCGAATTGCCCGGCTGGTCAGGTGCGCGGCTCGGACGGCGTCTGCGTGGCTATGCCTAGTGACAATGATCCGGGCACCGACCCCGGCACCAGCCAGGGCCCCGGCGTGGTCAACAATGGCACGGCTGGTCAGACTGAGCCGAACACCGTTGCTAATGGGCCGGTTGCGGGCGGGTCTGTCGCTGGTGGGCCAGTTGCTGGCGAGCCGGTTGTGGCCGAACCGAACGACACCGACCCCGGCAACGAGGATGGTGACGAGGGCGGCGATAACGGTCAGGCCGGTGCAACTGACGATGACCCGGCCAAATCCAACAAGGCGACCCTGCTCACCACCAACTCCCTAGAAGAATCCTTCAACGGAATTGGCAGCAAGGGCAAGGCCGACCTTGGCAAGCGGTCCGGTAACGTGGCTCCAGCCGACGGTGCCAAGGGTATGAGCCACACGGGGGCCTCGGCGCTGAGTGGGTTGCTGGCCACGGCACTGCTGAGCGTGGGAGCGTTCCTGGTCTCCCGTCGTCGGAAATCCCCCAACAACTAAATAAAGTGTAAAGAGGGCCCCTCGACCAAAAGAGGGGCCCTCTTTAGTTTCCGGCCCTCCCGGTGGTTGAGCCTGTCGAAATCACCACCACGCCGTTTCATAGGTTTCGACAGGCTCAACCTCCGACCTCGCCGCGCCGTTACATAGGTTTCGACAGGCTCAACCTCCAGCTTTTTCCGGTGGTTGAGCCCCGTCGAAACCACCACCACGCCGTTGCATAGGTTTCGACAGGCTCAACCTCCGAGCAGGCACAGGCTCAACCTCCGGGAGACGTGGCGCGGGGTTGTCGGGCTGCGTGGCGCGACCGGGCGTGGTCATCCGGCTGGAAAGCCCGGAAACATGCGGAAAATGCACAAGTTCACCCAGTGTTCACCTTCCGTAAAAGTGGATGTAACGCTGGCGCAGTACCTTTGGTTTGTAAGGAAGGGCGCCGCAAGCGAGTGCAGAACGCGAACGCAAACCGGCCGCCACAATACGGTTCCGACTTGCCACACGGGCAAGAACCGGGACATTCATGCGAATAGAAGGAACTCCTTTGAAGAGTATTATGCGTGCCGGTGCCGCGACCATCGCGAGCGCCCTCGCTCTAGCCCTGTTGGCTGGCTGTGCGGACACTGCCCCTGGTGCCGCCGTTGACAACACCCCTGCCGCCCCGGCAACCACCGCCCCCGCCACTGAACCGGCTGGCACCGAAACCACCGTTCCCGAGCCGTCGGTAACCCTCGCCGGTGAGTTCTCCGGCGCTGGCGCTTCCACCCAGGAGCAGTCCATGGCCGCCTGGATCGCCTCTTTCCAGAACCAGCACAACGGCGTGAACGTGAACTATGACCCCTCCGGTTCGGGCGCTGGGCGTACCCAGTTCCTCGCTGGTGGTGTGCTCTGGGCTGGCACCGACAACGTGCTCACCGACGATGAGGTGGCTCAGTCCCTCGCCATTTGTGGCCCCGAGGGTTCCATTGACTTGCCGGTGTACATCTCCGCAATCGCGGTGGCTTTCAACGTTCCTGGCGTTCAAGAGTTGAACCTTTCCTCTGACAACATTGCCCGCCTGTTCACTGGTGAGATCACCAACTGGAATGACCCGGCCATCGCCGCCGACAACCCCGGTGTTGACCTGCCTGACCTGGCTGTTACCCCCATCCACCGCTCTGATTCCAGCGGTACCACTAACAACTTCATGTCTTGGCTGAACGCCACCGCTCCCGTTGCCTTCCCGCACTCCGCCAGTAGCACCTGGCCGTTGGAAGGTGGCGAGTCGGCCGCTGGCACCTCCGGCGTAGTGAACGTGGTGAACTCCACCCCGGGCGCTGTAACCTACTCTGACCTGGGCGCCATCGGTGGCTTGGGCCGCGCTGCCATCCAGGTTGGCGACCACTGGGAAGCTCCTTCGGCTGTGGGCGCTGCCCGCGCTGTTGAGGTTTCCCCGCTGCTTGAGGGCCGCCACCAGTACGACCTCGCAGTGAGCTTGGATCGCACCACCACCGAGGCTGGCGCTTACCCGCTGGTTTTGGTTTCGTACATTGCCGTGTGCTTGCACTACCAGAACGAGTCCGATGGGCAGTTTGTGCGTGAGTTCATCACCTACATCACCTCGGATTCCGCCCAGCAGATGTCGGCTCAGGTAGCGGATTCGGCTCCGATCACTGCCACCATGCGCGATCAGATTCACAGCTCCGTAGCGGCCATCACCTACGGTAGCTAATTTGATTTGTGGCACTTGCCGCTCTGCGGCAATGCCTGGTCGCTCCGCTCCGCCGCTTGTGGGCTTCGTTTCGTGCCACACTGAATCTTCGCCAGAAGATTCAAAGGTGCCCCGACAACGAACGCCATCGCGGAAGGACGTGGACTGCCACGCGGCAAGGCGACGCCGGGGCTGGTTTAGACGAGCGGAAAGCCGGATTCATTTCTTTGTGAAACACGAGGGAATGAATCCGGCGTTCTGCTCAGGTTATGTATACGATGGAGTTGAATGGGTTCGATGCCGTCAGTTGGTTCGCTAACTTGGGCGGAGCCCGGCTCGGTTGGCAGGTTGGGGGAAGGGGAGGTTGTGAGCGATAGGGATAACATCGCGGCCAGCGAAACGCTGCTGCCGGAGTTCTCGCGCCTGGAGGATGAGCGCGCCGAAGACGCGGTGCTCACCTCGCAGGTGAACGCGGGTTCAAACTTGACCGCCGACGCCTTGGTTCGCCCCCACACCATCCGCTCGGACCGCGCGGAAAGCCTGCTGCGCCCCGACGCCGACAACCCGAAGAAGCGCCGCCACCGGCAGAACGCCGACCGGGGTTTCTCGCGGGTGTTCCGCTGGATCGCCACGGGTTCGGCCATATTCATTCTCGCCGTTTTGGCAGCGGTCGCAATCTTCCTGATTTATCGCGCCCTGCCCGCTTTTACCGCTACCGACGCCCAAATGGCTGAGGTGCGCACCCACCTGCCGCGCATGACCTCGCTGTGGGGATTGATGGGCACGCTGGTTTTTGGCACCCTGCTGGCGGCGCTGTTGGCGTTGCTGCTGGCCACGCCCATTGCGGTTGGCATTGCGCTGTTCATCTCTCACTACGCGCCCAAACGGGTAGCGGGCATAATCAGTTACGTGGTTGACCTTTTGGCGGCCATCCCCTCGGTGGTGTTCGGCCTGTGGGGCGCGCTGGTGTTGGCGCCCAACATCAGAACGTTTTGGGGTTGGATAGCCGGGGCGTTGAGCCGGGTTCCGGGTGTCACGGTGAGCAATTCGGCCACTGGACGCTCGGTGGCCACGGCCTCGGTGGTGCTCGCGGTGATGATTTTGCCCATCATCACGGCCGTTTCGCGGGAGGTTTTCCGCCAGACCCCCACCTTGCATGAAGAGGCCGCGTTGGCCTTGGGTGCCACCCGCTGGGAGATGGTCAAAACTGCGGTGCTGCCGTTCGGGCGCTCCGGGGTGATCTCGGCCGCGATGTTGGGCTTGGGCCGCGCCCTGGGCGAAACCATGGCCGTGCTGATGATCCTCTCGCCTGGTTTCCTGGTTTCTCTACAGATTTTCGACGGCGGCCAGGTGCAAACCATCGCCGCGTTCATCGCGTCCATGTTCCCAGAATCGGCGGGCTTGACCATCAATGTGCTGATCGCCTGCGGTCTGGCGCTGTTCATCATTTCGATGGCTGTCAATATGGGGGCGCGTTGGATCACCGCCCGTCGTGCTGAATTTTCGGGGGCGAACTAACCATGACCGACGTTTTGGACAACACGGCCGTCTTTACCTCCGATGGTCTGCTCGCGCAGGGGGTCGTGCCCGAGGGCGCACCGCTTGGCCCGTCGTCGGGCAAAAAGAACCCGCTCTCTGCGGCGGAAATGCGGCGCCTGCTCACGGCAGCCGACCCCCGCCGCAAGCGCACCGACCTGATCATGCGCGCCCTAGTGATCGCCGCTTTCGTGCTAGCGATGGCCCCCCTCGTGTCCCTGCTGTGGACGGTCATATCCCACGGCGCGAACCGGGTGTTCAACCGCTTCCCCGAGTTTTTCCACCAGTCCATGCGCGGCGTTTTCGGCGGCATGGATGCGGGCGGTATTCTGCACGCCATTGCTGGCACGGTGATGATCACCCTGTTCGCCACCCTGATTTCGGTGCCCATCGGTATGCTCACCGCTATTTATCTGGTCGAGTACGGGCGCGGGCCCCTCGCGCGGGCCACCACGTTCTTTGTGGACGTTATGACGGGCATCCCGTCCATCGTGGCCGGTCTGTTCAGTTTCGCGGTGTTCTCCATCGTGTTTGGGCCGGGGGTGCGCCTTGGCATCGCGGCCAGTGCGGCGCTGTCGGTGCTGATGATCCCGGTGGTGGTGCGCTCGTCGGAGGAAATGCTGCGGCTGGTGCCCAATGAACTGCGCGAAGCCTCCTACGCGCTCGGGGTGTCCAAGTGGCTCACCATCCTCAAAGTGGTACTGCGCACGTCCGTGGCGGGGCTGACCACCTCGGTGCTGCTCGCCATCGCGCGCGTGATCGGGGAAACGGCGCCCATCATGATCACTGCGGGCGTGGCCGACTCGCTCAACTGGAACCCGTTCTCGGGGCGCATGATGTCCCTGCCGGTCTACATTTATCGCCAATACCAGATGGGTGTGGTGCCGTGTCGCCCCGACCAAGTGGATTGCCTGGCCGACATCAACTTTATGCGCGCCTGGGGGGCGGCGCTCACTTTGGTGTTTATTATTATGTTGTTGAACGCTTTAGGGCGGCTGGTCACGCGCTGGTTCGCACCGAAGTTGAAATAGCTTCTGGCTTCTATTAAGGATTGTAGGTAAGATGGGTCAGCGCATTGATGTTGAGCACCTCAACATCTATTACGGAGATTTCCTTGCCGTGCAAGATGTTTCGATGGTGATTGAGCCGAACTCGGTCACCGCGCTGATCGGCCCCTCGGGCTGCGGCAAATCCACGTTTTTGCGCACCCTGAACCGAATGCACGAGGTGATCCCAGGCGCTCGCGTCGAGGGCCTCGTGGAGATGGACGGCGTCAACCTTTACGACCCCGACATTGACCCGGTGGCCGTGCGCCGCAACATCGGCATGGTGTTCCAGCGCCCCAACCCGTTCCCCACCATGTCCATCCGCGACAACGTGCTGGCCGGGGTCAAGCTCAACAACAAGCGCATCTCCAAGGGCGACGCTGACGCGCTGGTGGAGTCCTCACTGGCGGGCGCCAACCTCTGGAACGAGGTCAAGGACCGCCTGGACAAGCCCGGTTCGGGCCTCTCGGGTGGACAGCAGCAGCGCCTCTGCATCGCGCGGGCCATTGCCGTGCGGCCGCAGATCCTGCTCATGGACGAGCCCTGCTCGGCTCTGGACCCCATCTCCACCCTGGCCATCGAGGATCTGATCCAGGAACTCAAGAACGACTACACCATCGTCATCGTCACCCACAACATGCAGCAGGCTGCCCGAGTCAGCGACAAGACGGCCTTCTTCAACATCGCGGGCACCGGCAAGCCCGGCCGCCTCATTGAGATGAATGACACCCCCACCATCTTCTCCACCCCCGCCGTCAAGGCGACGGAGGACTATGTGTCGGGTCGTTTCGGTTAGACCGAACTTCCCGACACACGCGACTGTGTTGTTTGGCGCGCCGTCGCCTCTTCGGCGCGCAGTCGCTTCGGGTAGCCCTGCGCGACGGCGTGACGCTTCTGGGCCACTGTCGGCGCTGGATGGTCGCCTAGGAGGCGGATTGCGGTCAGGTGATCAACGCCTCACGAAAGCCCTTGCTCTGCGCTGGTAGAATGGGAGGCTGGAAAGGGGTCATCTGTAATGACTTTTGAAGTGGGCGAAACTGTCGTCTACCCGCACCACGGTGCCGCATTGATTGAAGAGATCAAGGTTCGCAAGATTCGCGGTGAAGAGAAGACTTACCTCAAGTTGAAGGTCGCTCAAGGCGATCTCACCATCGAAGTCCCGGCTGAGAACGTTGACCTGGTTGGCGTTCGTGACGTTGTCGATCAAGAGGGTCTTGACCGCGTGTTCGACGTGCTCCGCGCGCCCTACACC
>JAITCS010000208.1 GCA_031282935.1 Cellulomonadaceae bacterium | reverse complement strand
ACCACAGTTTCGTCGTTGCGCAGCAGACCGGCGCAAATGTCAAGCACCAACTCATCGGGCGGCAGTTGCGGGGCCTGCCGGGCGGCCGAAAGCACGGGCACCGCCCCCCAGCGCGGCAGCGCCGCCAGCAATCCGCCGCCATCCACCTCACCGAACGCCGCCAGCATCTCAGGCCACCGCGCTCCCGGCTCGCCCTCAATCCCAAGCAGCACCTCAAGCCCACCGCCCGCAGTGTCCAGGTCAAGCAGCGCGCCCCGCCCCTCGGTTTGCTGCGCCCCGTGCGCAATCGCCGCCGCCAAACAACTGGCGCCTATGCCGCCCTTAGCGCCAATCACCGCCGTCAGGCTCCTTGTTTTCTTCACGAGATGAACTCTGGCCCAAGTTGTCAAGCCTTGGGAAGAGGCAATTTCCCAATCTGTGGAAAACTAGCCCGACGCGCCGCCTGTATAAAAGCGAAAAGCCCCGGAACCACTAAAAAACCGCTATAATGGCAAAAGTGAGCAAAGTGGCGGCTTTTTTCGACCTAGACAAGACAATTATCGCAACGAGCACCTCTGCGGCCTTTACGCGCCCGCTGTATGACGGCGGTTTGGTGACAAAAGGGGAGGTGGCGCGCACCGCGCTGGCCCACGCGCACTACATACTAACTGGCGCCGACGCAGAGAACACTGAGCGCCTGCGCAAGCAGCTCTCGGAGCTGGCCACGGGCTGGGACGTCGCCAAGGTTAAAGAGATTGTCGCGGATTCGACAGAGGCCAAGATTGACCCTCAGGTGTACAAAGAGGCTATGCAGCTTATTGCCGAGCATCATGAACTTGGGCACGATGTGGTGATTATTTCGGCCTCGGTTGATGAATTGGTGGAACCGATTGCGCGGTTATTGGGTGCCGATCATTATGTGGCCACTAAAATGTCTATCGAGGATGGCAAATATACTGGCGAAATATCGTTTTATGCTTATGGAGAGGCCAAAGCGGAGGCGATTAGGGATTTAGCTCAAGAATACGATTACGATTTGGCTCATTCTTACGCCTATTCCGATTCGGTCACTGACACACCAATGTTGGACGCCGTTGGGTACGGTACAGTGGTTAACCCTGATAGAGCTTTGCGGAAATTGGCGGTGGAACACGGTTGGAATCAACTCACTTTCGCAAACCCGATTACTTTGCGGTCTTCCCTTGAGAAACATGTGGCAGGGATACCAGATAGGGTGGCGGCTGCTCGGGAAAAGATAGAAACAATTCCTGAAATTGTGGCGGGGATTCCAAAGCGGGTAAGTAATGTTAGGGAAGTTGTGCGGGAAAAAACCGAAGCGATCCCGATTGTTACCAAAGATCAGATTGAGCCTAAAGATCGGAATAACGCCAAGAAATCTGCCGCTATTGCCGCTGCCGGTATTGCGGTGGCTGGGGCCGCTATTGCTGCGGCTTCTCGGCAGCGCGATCAGCGGGAAGAAAAGCAAGCGCGGGTGCGGGATTAATTTCTAGCACGGCAGTTAGCAAGCTAGCGACGCAAGAAAAGAAAATAAACACGAACAAACCACCTGGGGTTCAATGTTCCTATCCAGGTGGCTCACTCGCCGGAAAGTTCGAAAAGCTAGCAGGCGCCTATGTATTCGGGCGCGGAACTCTATTAGAAAACTAATTGAGAAAACCGCGCCGTACTGTCCGAAACGTTGGACTTCCGGGCGTGGGTTCACCGAACTAACCGATGTTCTGTTGTGGATTCCATGATGCACCCGCCCACAGTCGCCCGCAACTTAAGCGCGCGCGATAGAGTTCCGGCTAGAAGTTCGGGATAGGATAGGATTGTAAATGAACGGCCCAGGAGGTGAGCAATGCCCGCGAGAGAATCTGTGTCGGCTCCAGGCCGCTTGCAAATCGGGCCGTTGTCTGCCGCTGACGCCGCTGCGGTTTTGGAATTGAACTTGGAAAGCGCGCGGCACGATGAAGTTGCACCCCTTTCGGAAACCCCGCTGCTGCGATTGCGGTCAGGAAATCCTGCGCTCACACATTTGTTGATTCGAGAAAATCAACCAGCCGGTGCGGCCCCCGGTGCGGCCCCCGGTGCGGTAGTGGGGTATGCGCAAATTGACAGAGCCGCCGCGCAACCGAGTGCGGAATTGGTAGTACACCCAGCAATGCGGCGCCGGGGAATTGGAACGCAGTTATTGCGAATTGCAGAGCAAGACGCGCGGATTCCATCAGTGGCGGGAACTGCCGGAATTGTGCTGCCGCAATTACGGGTTTGGGCGCACGGCGATATCCCAGCGGCGAAAGGTTTTGCAGCGAAGCATAATTATGAGCCAACCAGAGAATTGTTGCAACTATTTCGGCCGCTAAAACATGCAGCACAGTGGCCTAATCCTTGGGTTTCTACCTGGCGCACTGGGGATACGAAACCGTCCTCGGCAATTCCTGGTACTAGCGTAATAAGTGCAAATAATCCGCCCACCCAACCAATGCCAATGCAGTCCATTGTTTCTTTGGCATTAGCGCAAGCGGCGGCGCAGGCTGGTGAGTTAGCCAAGGGTGGGTTAGCCGAGAGTGCCGGTGAGTCAGCCAAAGGAGATCACAATAATTCGGAAACTACTGCGCCTGGGAAACCTGAAACGGTGGAAACTTCAGGATTCCAACTACGCACTTTTCGCCCCGGAATAGATGATGAGGCTTGGATTGCGCTTAACTCGGTGGTTTTTGCGGACCACCCTGAGCAGGGTCGGCTCACTCTTTCGGATTTGCAAGACAGAATGGAACAGCCCTGGTTTGACCCGCGCGGGTTTTTCGTTTTGGCTGCCGCAGATGGAACTCTTTCCGCTTATTGTTGGACAAAGGTGCCTAAAGGTGTTGGGGTTGATCACACCATCGGCGAGATATATGCCATTGGCGTGGACCCCCGTTATCGCGGGAAAGGCTTAGGGTCTTTCTTGCTAGAGGCTGCGATGTCGCATTTGACTGCCCTAGACCTGACCTCAGTTCGGTTATACACCGAGGCTGATAACGAGATCGCTTTGCGCAATTATCTCCGGGTGGGGTTTGAGCGCGGCAGTGTTGACGTGCAGTATGCGAAAAGGAAATAGGTTCGGTTATGGGTGCTATTTCAAGATGTTCTGATATGGTGGTGCCATGAGTTCGAGCAATGCCACGACTTTGGTTGCCGAATCGGCTGCGAATGGGGCAAAGGCCGAGGCTTTGCATGAAGGCGCCAAGTCCGGATTCCCGGTGGGGCCGCCCGTATCCCCGGTGGTTCCGGCGCTGCAATCGGCCGCCTTGGCTCCTGACAAGAACTCGGCTGCTGGGGTGGCTGAGTTGGCGGGCCGCTTGAGTGACGATTTTGAGGATCACCTTTCCGAGCACCTTGGGGAAAAGCCGGATCAGAACGCCGCAACAACAAATAGTAGTGCAACTGAGGAAGCTCCGATCCCAGAGTTGCCGCAAGATAGGTATTCCGACAGAGAATTATCGTGGCTCTCATTTAATGCGCGCGTACTCGAATTGGCGGCCGATGAAACCGTTCCATTGCTTGAACGCGTGCGATTCTTAGCGATATTCGCCTCTAATTTGGACGAATTCTTTATGGTGCGCGTGGCTGGACTAAAGCGCCGCATTGATGCGGGTATTGCGGTCACCTCTATTTCAGGGCAATCTCCTAGTGAACTTATGGCTAGCATTTCGGCTGAGGCGCACCGCCTCATGGAAATGCACGCGGCACTTTTCCGTAACGTTATCCGCCCGGCTTTAGCGGCTGAAGGTATTCGATTTGTGCATTGGGCGGAACTTGAAAAGCGGGAACAAGAACGGATATTTAAGTATTACCGCAAACAAATCCTCCCGGTGCTCACGCCTTTAGCGGTTGACCCGGCTCACCCGTTCCCGTACATTTCTGGGTTATCGCTCAATTTGGCCGTTATCGTGCGAAATCCAAAAACCGAGAAGGAACATTTTGCGCGCGTTAAGGTGCCTGGTTTGTTGCCACGCTTTTTAGCGATTGACGAACGGGGTCGTCCTATGACCCCAGAAACCTTTGGGCCCACTAAGCCTTTCTCATTTGTGCCCGTAGAAGAGGTTATCGCCCAGCATTTGGACACCCTATTTCCGGGCATGGATGTTATAGAGTATTCCACTTTTAGGGTTACCAGAAATGAACAGGTCGAGGTTGAAGAGGATGACGCCGAAAACCTGCTCAAGGCGATGGAAAAGGAATTGCTGCGTAGGCGTTTTGGCCCGGCTGTTCGCCTTGAATTAGCGAAAGGCACCAGCCAACGAGTGCGTAACTTACTCACCAAAGAATTAGGTGTTGCCGATTCTGAGGTTTATGAGTTACCAGCGCCGCTGGACTTGACCGGGTTGTTTATGATCGCGGATTTGGAAAGAGCATCGCTCAAATATCCCGCGTTTGTGCCAAAAACTCACCGCAAACTTGCTGAGGTGGAATCAGCAAACCCATCGAACTTCTTTGACGCTATTAAACGCGGCGATATCTTGCTGCATCATCCATACGATAGTTTCTCCACTTCCGTGCAGAACTTCCTAGAGCAAGCCGCCGCCGATCCAAACGTGTTAGCGATAAAACAAACCTTGTATCGAACTTCTGGCGATTCCCCTATTGTTGATGCGCTGATCGAAGCCGCGCAAGCGGGAAAGCAAGTTCTGGCTTTGGTTGAAATCAAAGCACGTTTCGATGAAGAGGCCAACATTAAGTGGGCCCGGAAATTGGAGCGCTCGGGGGTTCATGTTGTCTATGGCATTGTGGGCCTCAAAACTCACGCCAAACTATCATTAGTGGTGCGGCAAGAACGCGACGGTTTAGTGCGCTATTGCCACATAGGCACAGGTAACTATCATCCTAAAACTGCTCGCCTCTACACCGACCACGGCCTACTCACTTGTGACCCCAGAATTGGGGAGGATCTCACTAAACTGTTTAACCAGTTATCTGGTTACGCTCCCCAATCAAGATATCGTCAAGTCTTGGTGGCACCCCGCGAGGTGCGTCTGGGCCTTATCGAACGCATTAACCGAGAAATCGAAGCCGCCAAAGCTGGAAAGCCCGCCTGGATAAAAATCAAGGTCAATTCCATTGTAGATGAGGCCACCATTGACGCGCTGTACCGGGCTTCCCAGGCCGGGGTGCAAATAGATATGGTGGTGCGCGGCATTTGTGCTTTGCGTCCGGGTATTCCAGGGCTGAGTGAGAATATCAGGGTCTATTCGATTTTGGGCCGATTCCTTGAGCACTCGCGCATTTATGCTTTCGCAAACGCTGGAGACCCAGTAGAAGTTACAGAGGGTAGTGAACCTGCGGAACCTAACCTGCCGGAAGTGCTTATCGGGTCTGCCGACTTAATGCACCGAAACCTGGATCGCCGTGTTGAAGCGCTCATTGTTATCACCGACCCAGATTTGATTGCAGAACTGCTTTGGCTGCTCGATGAATCAATTAAAGATACGACATCTTCTTGGCGTTTAGGGGCGGACAACACTTGGGTGCGGCACAATGTTGGGCCTGACGGCGAGCCATTGCTTGATTTGCAATCGGAACTGATTGCGCGGCACGGGCGCAAGAATCGTAGCAAAGCCTAATATCATATTAGTTAGCTTCAATTAAGAGGGTTACTGTTTTGGCAATTCGGGGGAAAGCGATCCCAGCGGCCGGTGCTATAGTTTGGCGCGAGTCTGCTCCCAAGCAACTTGAAGTGGCTATCGTCCATCGGCCCCGGTATCAGGACTGGTCATGGCCCAAAGGGAAACTGATCGAGTCGGAAAGCCCGCAAACCGGTGCCGTGCGTGAGGTCAACGAGGAAATCGGGAAACCTGTGATCCTTGGGCGGCCGTTGCCGTCCTTACGCTACCCCTTACCCACCACCGGGGATTGGAAGTTCGTCAATTATTGGGCTGCCAAATTGGCAACCGAGGCTGATAACCCGGCGCTAAATGCGCGCCTGCCCGTTCATCTGGCGCAAACCGAGGAAATTGACCACTTCAAATGGGTGCCCGCGCTGGAGGCTGGCGCGAAATTGACCCACGACCACGACCGGCGGCCGTTGATGACCCTGCTGGACGAGTACCACGCCGGGCGGCTCGACACGCACGCCGTCATCCTGGCTCGGCATGGCAAGGCGCTGCCGCGCGAGAGCTGGTTCGACCCGGACGACGGCGGGCGTCCGCTGACCTCTTACGGTAGGGCGCACGCGGCCGCGTTGGTGCCGATTTTGGCCGCCTACGGGGTGCGCCGGGTGGTGAGTTCCCGTTGGGAGCGTTGCGCGGCGACAGTGCAGCCGTACATTGACGCCAGTCGCCTCAAACCCTGGTTCTCAGAC
>JAITCS010000165.1 GCA_031282935.1 Cellulomonadaceae bacterium | reverse complement strand
CCCAAACCCGCCAGGTAATCCCCGAGGAAACGCAGCAACTGACTATCCTCAACAGTGTGCGAATCATACACAAAAGCGATCCTATTACCCGCCGGAACTAAAGTACGCAAAGCTAACGCGAAACTCGCCCCGAAATGCCCGGCCGGTTCATAGCCCTCAAAATGCGCGGCCGCGAAAATAGGGTGCAATGAAGATTCCTGAAATCCAGCAGGAACATCGCTATTGACTTCCGATATTTTCCAACCCGTTGTGGTGGGGTGGAAATCGAAACGCATCATCCTAATATGTTGAGTTGGGTCATAATTGGAGTTTGATAATAACTCCACTAATTTTTGTGACAAACCAAGTTCCCGCAATAAATCCGGCTGAGATTTTAATTCCATTTCCATCGCAACGGTTTCGGTGAACAGTTGTTGCGCGGTTTCGACTAAATACGTGTATTGCTTGTCATCGAGCAAAACTACGGCATCACTTATGGTGGCTTGCTGGCCCGACTGGTAATCCCACTTGTATCCCTCAAAAATTTGCTGCAAGCGATACTCATGGAACTTATCTGGGGGAATATGCCCAATAGTAATTCCGCGTTGCAGAGCGGCAGACCGAAACACTTAGTCGAGGGTGCGCCCGGTGCGGTGGGCGGTCAGCCTGGGGACATCCTTTGTGACCGCGTAATAGAGGACAGGGCTTTGGTATTGGTCGGTGGTTTTCTCCGAACCCCAACCTTCGCTGGAAGCGTCCCAAGGGAACTTGGCGGGGGAAACGTCACCGGCGGTGCCAGGAATGATCAAGGAATCGGAGAGCGGGAACTTCTGCGCCCACCGCCCGTCTGGCAGTTGGATCCAGAAGTGGTAGTCAAACCCGCCAGCCTGCTGCATCAGCAAATCCTCAGTGGCATAGGCACTAATGCGCATGGCGATTCTATATTCAGTGGCTGGGTCAATAGGGGAGTCGAAATCCTCAAGTTTGCGGAAACTGGATATTTCTAGCCCGTCGCTGTGATCAGCAACATACGCCTCGACTTTAGCGGCAACATATTCGAGCACCGCATTCTCGCCGCCATCCTCAAAATAGATACGATTTAATTCACCGTAATCCATGTGCATATCTTCGAGAAGAATCATGTCTATATCACGTAGGGCGAAGGCCATACAGTTGCCGGACTCCGTAAAGTCCACCCCGGCCGGCGGCTGTTGCAAGTACCCGAACTTGTTGTAGGTGGTTGCGCGGGGCAATTCTTGGCCACTGACTTCAAGGTAGGCGGTTTCGGAGTCGAAGACCGCTAATTCGCTGTTCGGCGCGGGCAAAAGTGCGAATCCGTAGTTGCGGTAGTCACCGCTGAGCCAATCCTTAACTTCGGCAGTGACGGGCACGGTGACCCAGTTATCGGCTTCCTCGCTGACGGGTACAGATTCCACGGTGGCCTGAGCAACCTTGGCCTGCGAATCGGTGAAAGTCGCTGACGGAACCGACCAAACCTTGTCAACCAAGGCCACGTTCATTTGCGCCGGTGCCACACCGTCAACCAGTTTCAGGTGCAAAGCAGCGTCTGTGATTTCGTCTGCAAAGAAATCGCTGCCCAGGGTTACATGCATAAACGAAAAAGCGTCACCTGAGCCGCCAACGCGCAGGGTGTTTCGATCCTCCCAGGGCAACCTTTCGATTTCGTAATCCGTGAAGCTGTTGTCGAACCACTTGGTGACGGTTCGATCCCAGGTCACGGTTTGGGTAGCGGCGCCAGGGGCCTGGGTGATTGGGGGCGCCGACGGTGCGGTTGCGCTTGGCTCGCTGGTTGCACCTGGGGTGACGCCAGGGTTGGCAACGGGTGAACCAGTGGGCGCGCAGGCCCCGGCGACCAAGAAAACTAACGCCAATGGAACGGACAGAAACCCTTTTTTCACCGCACACCTCACCCGAACTTAATTCAGCGAACCCTAAACTGGAGTATATGCCTCGGCTGTTGCAGGCATGGAATAATCCTCGGCGTTTCTAAATCGTGTTGGCACAGTGGTGGTGCTTGATTGGCGTTGAAACGACGTGCGTCGAAATGCGAAACAATGGCCGGGGGAACAATAAGCCGGTAAAAACGATGTCCGACCAGAACGGCCAGCGCCGGAAAATATGAACGGCGGCCAGACTAGGCCCGCAAGAACCGCCCCCCGGCCCGCAGCGCCCAAAGAATCGCCGCAGCGTCAACGCCCTCCTGTAACCAGGCTCCAGCCAAGGCTGGCAGTCGCCCAGTTGCCGCGAACAGCATCAAGGCTACTGAGATGACAATTCCAATCCAGATGGATTGCATGGCCACGCTTACGGTCTGACGCCCAATCTTCAAAGTTTCGGCCACATTGGAAACGCTGTCAGCCAAAATGACAATGTCAGCCGACTCTGAGGCGGCGGTAGAGCCTCGGGCTGCCATCGCGATCCCAACATCGGCAGCCGCCAATACTGGGGCGTCATTGACGCCGTCACCCACCATCACCACTGGCTTGGGCAAGGCGCGCACCCCAGCGAGCTTGTCGGCGGGCAAGCAACTCGCGTTAACTTGTTCAATGCCCACCTGCTGGGCCACAAAGTTGGCGGTGGCTGGTTCGTCGCCGGTGAACATCGCAATGTTGGTAATCCCTGCTGCGCGCAGTTTGGCAATGGTTTCGGCGGCGTCCGGCCTCAGTGTGTCACTCAGAATCAGGTAACCAGCGTATTGCCCGTCAATGCCCACTAATACACTTAACTGGCCGGGCTCCAATTCGACCGCAGGCGGCTCCACACCGATCTGCTCAATCAGGTAGGCGCGCTTGCCCACCACCACCTTGTGCCCCTCGACCAGCGCAGAAGCGCCACCGCCGGAGGTTTCCTGCACCTGTGAAGGGGTGGGCAACGCCAGGCCGCGCTCCTTAGCGCCTATCACAATCGCATCGGCCAAAATGTGCGTGGAACCCTGCTCTGCACTGGCAGCTAAGGTCAACATTTGTTCCTCTCCCAAATGGGAGGCCGACCGGACGGCGATTAGCTTGGGTGCCCCTGCGGGCCGCACCGCCACCAACTTGGGCGCCCCAATTGTGAGCGTGCCGGTCTTGTCGAAAGCAAAACTCTTGGCGTCCTTTATTCGCTCCAGGCTCGCACTTGATCGGAAGATGATGCCTCGTTTTGCCGCTCGACTCATGCCCGCCATGAAAGCCACCGGGGCCGCAATCAGCAGCGGGCAGGGCGTAGCCACGACCAACACCTCAGCAAACCGCCGAGGATCACGCGAAACCCACCAAGCAAATCCGGCAATCGCAAAGGCGACCAGCGTGAACGGCACCGCATAGCGATCTGCCAAACGCACCATGGGCGACCGGCTCTCAGCCGCCTCTTTTACCAAAGCCACAATCTGCTGGTATTGCGAGTGGGAGGCATCGTCTGTGGCCGTGAGCATCACGGCTGACCCGCCACACACGGAGCCGGACAGCACCTTATCGCCCTGCGTCAAATCACGGGGCAAGGATTCCCCGGTCAGAGAGGACTCATCAAACGAACCCACCTCCGATTCAAGGATTCCATCCACAGGCACCACTTCGTGGGCACGTACGATTACCGTATCTCCGGCCTTTACTGTGTCGGCAGCGATGTCCTCAGCGCTGCCATCAGGCAAAACGCGGTGGGCGACCTTTGGGGCATTGGACATGAGGGCGGTCAAGTCCCGTTTCGCGCGGCCATCGGCGTAATCCTCCAGCGCCTCACCGCTGGAAATCATCAGCGCAATAACCAAAGACGCCCAATAGTCGCCAACCAACGCCGTGGACACAATCGCCACCAGCGCGAGCACATCGAGCCCCCAGTTGCCCGCCTTGAGCTCGGCGATCATCGAAATGATCAGCCGCACCGCGATGACAGCACACCAAGCCAGCACCAGCCAGCGCGTGATGGAACGCGGCTCGAAAGCCACCGGGTTTGCCGAGTTGGCGAGGGCGTGGTGCAGCGGGAAATACAGCAGCAACCCAAGCAGCCCCACCAGCACGGTGCCCGTCACAAAGGGGTACGCCTTGGCGTTGCGCAGCACCCGCGCCGCAAACGACTCACGGCGTGCGGAATCGGGTGCGGCACCCACGGCACCAACGGCACCTACCCCGAAACCTGCGGCTTGCGACATACCTAAAACACAACACCCCCGCTTCGGCTTTGTCAAGAACCGAGGCGCAAGGAGTGTGGGCGTTTCCTGCGCACTTTCGCTGCGCACTATAAGGGGCTGTGACCTATGCGACTTTCTGCGGCGTGGCCTTGACGTGCTGAACAGCACATTTGCCACTAAGCTAAAAGCGTAAGTGAACATCGCGGCGCTGCGGCGCTGGATTCGAGGAGGAAATCATGCGCGGTGGATTCGGCGGCGGCGGTGGTCGCGGTGGGTTTAGCGGCGGTTATGGCGGGGCACGCCCTGGCGGCGGCGGTTTCAGTGGCGGCATGGGGCCTCGCACTGGTGGCGGGTATCGGGGCGCTGGGCCTCGAATGCGCCCGATGGGCCCGCCCCCGATGCGTCCAATGGGCCCGCCCATCATGCGGCCAATGATGCCCATGTACCGGCCTATGTATCGGCGTCCGATTTATGGCCCGGGCATTGGTTACGGCGGTGGTTGGGGCGGCGGCGGTTGCTGCCTGATGTCCATGCTGATGATGCTGGCCTCTTTCGGCCTTGGCGGCGCCCTGATCGCAAAGGTTATTCGCAACCTGACCAAGTAGTTTTTACCTAGTATAAGGAGGCTCGGCGCTAGCGGTGTCGGGCCTCTTTTGCTGTGCCTTGGTGTAGAGTGGGCTGCATGGAGATAATCACCTTTCAGCACACGCCCGTCGCTACCATTAATCCGGTAAAGTCGGGGCCAGCGCCTGATTTCACCTTGAAAGATTTGCACGGTAACCCGGTCACGTTATCTCAACTGGCTGACAAAACCGTGCTAGTGAGTGTGGTGCCGGATATCAACACTCCGGTGTGTTCCACTCAGACTCGTTATTTTAATGAGGCGGCCGCGCGCACTCCCGAAGTCAAGTTCTTGACCATTTCTAACAATACTGCGGAAGAGTTCAAGAGTTGGTGTGCCTCTGAGGGTATCGATATGACCATTTTACCTGATGATGGCGCTTTCGATAAGCAATACCATTTGCGGGTTTTCGATGGGCCGCTGCCGGGGCGGTTGGCGCGCGCAATCTATGTGATAAAGAAGGGGAATATCGCTCATTGTGAAATCGTCAATGAGATTTCCGATGAACCGGATTACCACAAAGCTCTGACCATTGCCAAGGGCTAATTAGCCACGCGACTGTTGCAGCTCGATTCTGTTGCAGCTCAATGCGGTTGCGCAGGCTCGACAAGCTGCGATGCCCGACGCGCCGCGCGTGGGGGAATCCCTTGCCAAGGTCAGCCTTGCGCATAGTATCGCCAACAGCGAGGATGGAATCGCTGACCGAACACTTATAGACCCCCGTCGCAGGTAGGGATACCGCGATAGGCTAAAGGAGAGTGCTGTATGACTGAATTACATGGTGCCGC
>JAITCS010000023.1 GCA_031282935.1 Cellulomonadaceae bacterium | reverse complement strand
CGCCCTGGCGCACCACCACGGTGGGCGGGATGAAGTCGCGCCAGTCGGCGTCCCTGGTGAGCGCTAAGGAGGCGCTGATCTGCTCTGGCCCGTCGGTGGCCACACCCAAAGCGGTGAGGATTTTGGTCAGAGTTTCCCCACTGACTTGGTGCAAATCCCCGTCAAAACCAAAGTATTCGGTGCGAACGCCGTGGGCGTTGGCCAGTTCCAGCAGCTCCGCTGGGCGCTCATTTAGGGTGTTGGAGGCATCGTCGGTCACGGCACCATCCTGCCAGGTTTATTGGGCTGGCGCTCAGAGCCACGAACGCTGCGGCGCTACCTTGACCGGCTTTGGGCGTCGCTAGGCGCGTTGGGCCGGGTAGGGGTTGTGGCATGGCGGCGCTAATCGGTATATTTACTGGTCATGGGGATGGCCATGGCGGCAAGTCGGGATTGGAACTGGAGCTGGTTTTCGAGCTGGCCGTTGCATGTGTTGGCAATTTTGGCGGGCGGCCTGCTCACCTTGGCGCTCGTTCGGCGCCTAATTCATATTTTGACCGAGCGAATCGCGCTGGGCTACTACCGCGCTTATGCCGACGCGGTGGATGAGGAGGTCGAGGAGGGCACCGGGCTATCTTTGGCCGCGAAAGCTGCCGGGTTGGACACCACGGCGATTCGCGTGATCAAGCCTGGTCTGCGGCCGATTCCGCTGGTGGAGAGCGCCATGAGTGTGGACGGGAGCGGCGATGTCACCCCGGAGGTGCAGCGGCGGCGGGCGCTGCGGGCGCGCACGGTTGGTTCGGTGTTGCAATCTGCGGCCAACATTATAATTATCGTAACAATGGTAATGATGATTCTGGGAGCGGTTGGGGCCGATGAAATTGTCACTCCCCTGTTAGCAAGCGCCGGAGTTTTAGGTGTGGCTTTAGGTTTTGGCGCCCAATCATTAGTGCGAGATTTTCTCTCCGGTATTTTTATTCTAATTGAGGATCAATTTGGCGTTGGTGACCGAGTGGATTTAGGTGGCAATGCCGTTGGGGTTGTCGAAAAGATGGATTTGCGGCTCACCCACGTGCGCGCTTTCAACGGCACTTTATGGCATGTGCGAAATGGTGAGATTATTCGAGCCGGGAATCAAACCCAACAATGGGCGCGGGCGGTTGCGGAAATTCAAGTGCCTGCCGGTTCTGATCGGGGTGCGGTAAGGGCGGCTTTAGGGCGGGCAATAGATTCGATAGCAGCCGACCCGCAATGGTATCCGTTGTTATTGGAAACCCCATCGTTGCGTGGCATAGATTCGATAACCAATGGGTTTTACATGTTCACTTTGCACGGGAAAGTGCGGCCCGGTTCTGACCTAGAAATATCGCGAGCTTTACGGGAGGAAGCGCAAAAAGAACTTACCGGGGCGGGAATTCGCCTTGACCCCCGGATAAATGTTTAGTTGCTCATTGTTATTTTAGGCCAGTGCCAACTGGAACTTTCACTCTTTAGCTGCGCGGTGCTACCGCGCAAGTGTTTTCACCTTTCGGTTGGCTACTCATTTGGCTTTTTGCACCACATACGCTTTACTGGCTTTAGTAACCGTGGCATAACCATCACGCTTTGCAGTGATCTTCACCTTAATGGATTTACCCTTGTCTTCCGCCTTCACCACATATTGTTTTTTGGTGGCGCCTTTAATAGGCATACCGTTGCGATACCATTGGTAAGTAATAACCGAGGGTGATGGGGTGAACTCGGATTTTTTGGCGTAAAGGGTGTTGCCAACTTGCGCCTTCCCAGAAATGGCCGCCTGGCCGGCCGTGAATACCCCTTGCGCCACCCAAACCTTCGCCGAGGTGTCTGACACATCAGAGTAACCGGGCGCGCTGGCAGTCACCTTAACCGAAATGAAGCGCCCTGCGTCAGCGGCGGTCATCTTTCTGGTGGCGTCATATGCGCCAGGAATCGGATCGCCATCACGATACCACTTGTATGACAACTTAATATCTGGAGGATAAGACACATATTTGTCGGTGTTGGTATCCAGAAGTTGTACCGATGTCGAAACCACTTTACCGATCTTTGCGAGGTTCACGGTTTTGCCGTTGTCTTTGGTGGTGTCGTTGATCTTCACTTTCGGGGTTGGCAGGGCGGTGGGGATTACCGTCACCTCATAAACTGGAACGGGCGGATTCACCCCGGTAATTGCGATGGTATAAGTATCTGTGTTCCCAGGTTTTGGCGGCTCAATTTTGGGCATATTCCAAACAATCGTGGTGGCGCCAGCCGCATTTGCGCCAAAGTATTCGACTGGCCGCAGTCCTATATTCACCCCGTTTTTACTTACCGTTACATCGCCGCCGTAGTTTTGCAAACCCTTTTGCGTGTATGACCACCTGTTTGAGGTGGGAACTAAATCCACCGGAAAATACCCCGCGCTCGGCCAAGCTACCCCGCCCGCAGCGCCCGGATTTGTTTTTCCAATTCCGTCCCCAGTTACTACCAAAGCCGAAGTGTTCGGTGTTATCCCGAACCCCATAGTCGAGGTTTCCGGGTTCAAAATCCAATTTCGGTGCTCAACCCTGTTATTCCCGGTGCCGTAATCGTCCAAATATCCCAGCACCCAATAAGCGGCCGTTTGCCTGATTGAGGACCAGTACAAATTGGAACTTGCCGCTCCTTGTGCCCCCAAAGTGGAATAGCAGGGCCAATCGTTTTGCGGCTCATGGCTCAGGTTCTCTGCCGCACTCATGATCAGCGCGGCGGCCTGACCCCGCTTTGTGGCCCCCTTGGCTTCGTGAATAGGCGAGAGATCAGCAAGTTTGCGCGCGAAGTTGATCGTTTTTAGGGTGGCTACCCGAGCTTCGAGATTAGTTTTCCCTGGGGCGCAATCCGAAATGTTGCCAGACCATTTGGTCTGCACTTTCATTTCCGGTTTCAGGTATTCGTTATATCCTTTTCTTACCCCCACTTCGGTCGAGAAATCCAACTTATCCAACGACACCGCTGCGCTGGCGGTGGGCATACCGGCGCCCAACAGCAACAATGTCAAAATAGCCGATAACCCAACCTGACATTTACGAGGCGCGCCCACTATCCCATTACGGCATATCAAAGCCGAAATAGGGGTGTGCGGCGCCGCCCGTTACCAAATCGTTATCAAAGTTTCTACGGTTGGCGCCGCGAACCTCGACTAATCCCGGGTGAGCTTGCGGTAAGTGACGCGGTGCGGGCGCGCAGCCTCCGGGCCCAGGCGAGTGACCTTGTTAGCCTCGTAAGCCTCGAAGTTGCCCTCGAACCAGTACCACTTGGACGGGTCAGCCTCAGTGCCCTCCCACGCCAAAATGTGGGTCGCCACCCGGTCAAGGAACCAGCGGTCGTGGCTGACCACCACGGCGCAGCCTGGGAACTCCAGCAAGGCGTTCTCTAGGGAGCCGAGGGTTTCCACGTCTAGGTCGTTGGTCGGCTCGTCGAGCAGCAGCAGATTGCCGCCCTGCTTCAAAGTCAACGCCAAGTTGAGCCGGTTGCGCTCCCCGCCGGAGAGCACCCCGGCAGGTTTTTGTTGGTCGGGGCCCTTGAAGCCGAAACTGGCGACGTAAGCGCGCGAGGGGATTTCCACGTTGCCTACCTTGATGAAATCGAGGCCGCCGGAAACAACCTCCCACAAGGTTTTCTTCGGGTCAATTCCGGCCCGCGATTGGTCAACATAACTAATCTTTACGGTTTCGCCAATCTTTAGGTCACCGTCATCAAGTGGTTCAATCCCCACAATGGTTTTGAACAGCGTGGTTTTACCAACACCGTTTGGCCCGATAATGCCGACAATTCCGTTCTTGGGTAACGTGAAAGATAAATCGTCAATAAGAACCCGACCGTCAAAGCCCTTTTCGAGATCTTTAGCCTCCAAAACAATGCTCCCCAAGCGCGGGCCTGGCGGGATTTGGATTTCCTCAAAGTCTAGCTTTCTGGTGCGCGCTGCCTCGTTAGCCATTTCCTCGTACCGTTCCAAACGGGCCTTGGACTTCGCCTGGCGGCCTTTAGGATTTGAGCGCACCCAATCCAGTTCCTCTTTCAAACGCTTGGCAAGTTTTTGGTCTTTCTTGCCCTGCACCTGTAAGCGTTGCTCTTTCTTTTCCAGATAAGTGGAGTAATTTCCTTCGTATGGGTACAGGCGACCGCGATCAACCTCGCAAATCCAGCCCGCAACGTGTTCAAGGAAATAACGGTCGTGGGTCACGGCCAAAACCGCCCCGGGGTAACTAGCCAAATGCTGTTCCAGCCACTGCACCGACTCGGCATCCAGGTGGTTAGTTGGCTCGTCGAGCAGCAGCAAGTCGGGCTTTTCCAGCAGCAACTTGCAGAGCGCCACGCGGCGGCGCTCCCCACCGGAAAGCACGCTTACGGGAGCGTCCGGCGGCGGACACCGCAGGGCGTCCATGGCCAATTCTAGTTGCGAATCCAAATCCCAGGCGTCGGCGTGGTCAATTTCCTCTTGAAGTTTGCCCATTTCCTCAAGCAGAGCGTCGTAATCCGCGTCGGGTTCAGCCAATTCGGCCGATATTTCGTTATAGCGATCTATTTTGTCTTTAGTCTCTTTGACCGCTTCTTGGATGTTCTCAAGCACCGTCTTGCTTTCATCCAGTTTCGGCTCTTGCATCAAAATGCCAACTGTAAAACCGGGCGATAACCGGGCTTCACCATTCGAGGGAGTGTCCAACCCCGCCATGATCTTTAAGATGGTGGATTTACCGGCACCGTTTGGGCCGACCATGCCAATCTTTGCCCCCGGCAAAAAGTTTAGCGACACATCATCGAGGATTAGTTTATCTCCGACCGACTTCCGCGCTTTGTACATCGTGTAGATAAATTCGGCCACTAGTTACTCCCCTAATAATTTACAGTTGAAAAACATTACGTTATGTACTTGCGCAAGTTACGCTACGGTTTTACGCTACGGTTTTATGCTATGGTCGCAAAACCTACCAAAAAAGACATTGCAAGAACAATGGCGCCCAAAGTCACCAGCACCCCCAGCGCTAAAGCTATTGTGGTGAGCACATCAGGATCGAACCCGGCCTTGCGTTGCAACACCCTGGCGATAACAGCCAAAATAATGCCGACCGGCGGCAGTAATACGGCAAATACTACTGCTGTAATCGCCAACGGTTTGTATGGCGTTGGCTCGAACCTGTTGCTGGTCATGTGCCAACCTTACGACAAATCCTGGGCGCGGCCAAAGCAAGTAGGCATCTCACGCCTTTTCGATTAGCGCACTTTGCCTGCAACGCTGAAAAGTGGGGTTTGGGGCCACCGATTTCCAGGCAGCCCCAAACCCGGTGTGCTTAGGCCATTGCGTACATTTCCTCTGGCTCCATTTCGTCCGATTCCTCGAATTGCTCCAAGCCGGGGCCACTAACCGCAGCGAATTGTGGAGTGTCGTTTTCGGCATCGCGTTTTCCCAGCAGCCAATTCGGCACCCCGCTTGGTTCAGCCAGATCCCGTTCGCTTCTGGTGTAATGGGCTACCCCGCGCGCGAGGTCAACGCCGACAATAGCGTTTTCGATTGATAAGCTGTTGCGCAATTCGGTTATCGGTTCCCCGCCTTCAACTGAACGGGTAATAACGTATGGTTCCTCGCAGAGCCGCCCGGTAACCACCACGGGTACTCCTTTTCGCAGGGATTCAGCGATATTCTTTGCTTTCCCCTCCCAGCATTTGACAGTGAACCACATTGTGGGGCCATCAACCCATTTGCCCTCGTTATCCCGCCAGCGGCGGGTGCTACCCACGCGGAATTGTGTCCAAGTGATTCCAGATTTCGCGGTCATTAAGCTTGGGTCACTGCCCACATAACCGGTAACTGTTACACTAACGCCATTCATTTCATTGCTCCTTTTCGGTTGCCCTTGATCTGCTATTCAAGGTTGCCCCCAGCCTGGCGTTTAGCCGGGGTTGCGCGCAATGAGAAAAAGGCGAAGCTGTGGAAAACTCGCCGCGAAGTGTGCCTGTGTAAAAGCTACGATCCAGCGATTACGTCAGAAAGGGCAATAAGGCGGTTTTTGGCGGCCAGCAGATTAACGATGGGAACCTCGACACCGCGCGCCAAAGCCGCTCGCACTGCCGCCCGGGCCTCGCTGTGAATGGCTGCTGCACGCTGCCCAAGCACTCTGTCTTGGGCCACCGCAAACCAGATGCCCAACGCTACGGCTCCCAACCCGAGTTCGAGCACAACGTGACTAACTAGCCAGGAGAGGCTGGGTAGGCCCAAATCTGGCTCGGTTAGCGCGACCCCAAGCACCATCGCTGCCGCAAAAGCCAACCCGATGGCCCCGATACGCAACAAACGCTGCCAAAATGGGGGCCGCTGCGCTAGCCGAACCTGATCAAGGTTAGCAACCAGCATGGCCTCCAACTGGTTGGAGGTTGCAATGGAATCGGAAAGTGAGCCGTGCCAGTTTGGCGGCAAATGTTTTTGCACCCGTGTAATCCAACCGGAGCGCAACTCTTTCAAATCGCCACCATCAAGCATGTCGAAATCGGGATCTTTTATTTTCCCTTTCGCAAAAACGTGGTTGACTATCCTGTCAAGGCCAACCAATTCTGTTACTTGGGGCAAAATCTCACCAACGAAACGGCTCGAGTTCCAGTTGGATTCGCAATTAGCGGTGGAAGTTTCTGCGATTATCGTGGCAGCGGAATCAAGTTCGGCCGCAAGACTCAAATTATCAGAACCTAATTGAATGCCCTCGCGCACTGAGGCGGCGATTTCAGCGAGCCGAGCGCTTTGCGGAGTTTGTGGCCCCAAAAAGAGCGTAATGATATCCTGAGCCTCATCGAGAGCATCAAGGCGCAAAGAGATGTCTTGAGCCGAAACCTCACGTTGTGCCGTGGCCGTCGCTTGCGAAAAAACATTAGGCGGCTCGGACTGCGTAACTAGGTTCTTCACGTCCATCGCTGCGCCCCTTTCCTTCCGCGCTACTATACTCACTCTTGCCTGGCATCCGAGGTCAGGCACGCCAAGAAAAATGTGATGTTCGCGCACTTGGGTCTTTGGCGCCGCACCCCCGGCGCTTGGGCGGCGCTTGGGCGGCGTTTGGGCGGCGTTTGGGCGGCGGTGCCCGCCGGGCTACTACACTGCGACCTGCGGTTTCGTTTTTGTCCGTGGCAGGTGCGAGGATTAGGGCATGAAAGAGGCGGCGGCGGTAAGCCAGGTGCTTGGGCGGTTCGGGGCGGCAACCCGCGCCTGGTTCCAGGCCGCCTTCGCTGAGCCGACCCCGGCGCAGGTCGAGGCATGGCAGGCCATTTCTAGCGGGAATAATGCGTTAGTTGTCGCGCCTACCGGGTCCGGTAAAACTCTGGCGGCCTTTTTGTGGGCGATTGACAAGCTGCTTCACGGGCCAGCGCCTGCCCAGCGGTCGCGTCGGTGTCGCGTGCTCTACATTTCACCGCTGAAAGCTTTGGCCGCTGATGTGCAGCGCAACCTAAGAGCGCCTTTGGTGGGGATAAATCAGGCCGGGGAAAGGCTAGGGCTACGCACACCCGAGGTTGAGATTGGGATGCGCACCGGCGACACTCCGGCGGCCGAGCGGCGCAGTTTCGCCACCAAGCCGCCCGACATTCTGGTTACCACTCCCGAGTCCTTGTTCTTGATGCTCACCTCGGCGGCGCGGGCAGGTCTCGCCGGGATCGAAACGGTGATCATTGACGAAATCCACGCCCTCGCTGGCACTAAACGCGGGGTTCATTTGGCGCTTTCGCTGGAACGGCTGGACGCTTTTTTGGTGGCGCAGGGCGGGATTCCAGCGCAGCGAATCGGGTTATCGGCCACCGTTTCTCCTGTCACTTTAGTCGCTAATTTCCTTAGCGGGGAGCGGGCCATTAGTGAGGGTGGGCGCGAGGCCATAATTGTCGCGCCGGAAAGCAAAAAAGAATGGCAGATAGACATTGTCACACCAGTTCCCGATTTGACTGATTTGAGCACGGCTCCGGTTGCGGCGGTCGAGGGTCGGGCAGGTGACGGCATTGTCACTGATTTTTCTGAACCCGACTATTCTGGTGAGGCTACCTCCGCGATTCGCAAACATTCCGTGTGGCCGTATGTGCAAGAAAGCATTGCCGACCAAATTGGCGCCAAAAACTCCACTCTGGTGTTCACAAATTCCCGCCGAGGGGCGGAGCGACTAACCACTCGGCTCAATGAGATTAACGCCGAGCGGTTAGGCTTTGCTCGGCCCGATCCGGGCAGCAGTTGGGCCGGTTCCATGCCAGGGCAATCCGAGGTAGCGGCTGCCTTACCGCCAGAAGCGCCAATTCTGGCCCGCGCGCACCACGGCTCGATGTCCCGCACGGAACGCCTGCGCACCGAAAGCGAGCTCAAAGCGGGCACCCTTCCAGCCGTGGTGGCCACTTCCTCCCTCGAATTGGGTATTGACATGGGCGCTATTGACCTAGTGGTGCAGGTTGGGTCGCCGCCGTCAGTAGCCAGTGGATTGCAACGAGTGGGCCGAGCCGGGCACCAAGTGGGAGCGATTTCGCACGGCATCATGTACCCCACCCATCGAGGCGATTTGATCCCAATGACAGTTGTGGCCACGCGAATGCGCGAGGGGTTGGTTGAGCACATTTCAATGCCGCGCTCACCCTTGGACGTTTTAGCGCAGCAAATAGTAGCAGCTTTGGCAGTGGATGACTGGAATGAGCACGAACTATTAGCCGTATTTCGCCGCGCTTATCCCTATCGGGATTTAGGGGAAGCGAATTGGTATGCGATATTGGACATGCTTTCTGGCCATTACCCAAGTGAGGAATTCGGCGAATTACGGGCCCGGATAATCTGGGATCGCACTTCTGGAATGTTGAGTGGGCGCCCTGGAGCTTTGCGGCTCGCAGCCACTTCTGGCGGAACCATTCCTGATCGCGGGCTTTACGGGGTGTTTTTGGCGGGCAGCGTGGACGAGCAACGGGGCGGCAAACGGGTTGGGGAACTTGATGAGGAAATGGTACACGAGTCGCGGGTTGGCGACACCATCACCTTAGGTTCCTCCACTTGGCGGATCGAGGAAATCACCCCGAATCAAGTTTTGGTGTCGCCAGCTCCTGGCCTACCGGGGCGGTTACCATTCTGGCGGGGTGACGGGCCAGCACGGCCGGTTGAACTTGGGGTTGCGATTGGGCGGTTTGCCCGGGAGATTGACGCCGCACTCGCCGCCGATGAGGCCAGCGGGCGGGAACGCCTGCGGGAGTTGGGGCTGGATGAATGGGCTGCCGACAATCTTGCTGCACACTTGACC
>JAITCS010000004.1 GCA_031282935.1 Cellulomonadaceae bacterium | reverse complement strand
CAATTAGCGATTGCGCTTTATTCAGCGGCCCGGTCATAACCATCCAACCGGCACGCCAACCACAAGCTCGGTAGGCTTTCGACAACCCGGAAAAAGTGATACACAAAACATCGTCACCGCAATACGCGGCAGTGAAAGTGTGCTCCCCTTCGTAGATGATCTTTTCGTAAATCTCATCAGAAAGTACAATGAGGTCGTGTTGTCGGGCAATATCAACAATCCCCTTGACAATCTCTTTGGAGTACACCGCCCCGGTGGGATTGTTTGGATTAATGAGCACAATGGCTTTGGTTTTCGGGGTAATTTTAGAACGAATGTCAGCCAAATCCGGATTCCATTCGTTATTCTCATCGCACAAATAATGTACCGCAGTGGCGCCAGTCAAAGTGGTAGCACCAGTCCAAAGCGGGTAATCGGGCGCGGGAATAAGAATCTCATCGCCGGGATCAACCACGGCCTGCAACACAATGGTGATCAACTCCGAAACGCCGTTGCCTAACCAGATCTGGTCAACGTCAACATCAAGCCCAGCGTTTTGGTAATAATTCATAACGGCTGTGCGCGCCGAATGAATACCAGCGGAATCCGAATACCCTTCCGATTCCACCAGATTAGCAACCATAGCTTTCACCATGGAATCGGGCGCCCGCAAACCAAACGGCCCCGTGTTGCCGATGTGCAGTTTCAGAATTCTATCCCCGCGCGCTTCCATTTTCATGGCCTCAACCATGTTTTTCCCGCGCACGTCATAGCGAACGCCGCTCAAGCGATCCGCTTGCTTGTACTCTTTCACTGCCTTGACCTCCCGCTGGTACTACAACGACCTTCTGGCACTACAAGTTACACCTGGCACTACATCAGCCTAAACCTAGCCGCCTGGGCCTTTGCTAGCCACGCAAAACACCGGACATTAAGCTATTGCCGTAAATATCCAACGATGCTAGACCAATTTTTGGCGCCAACTGCCCCACCACGCACGTCATGTCCGGGTTTTGCCGGGTAGGGTGAAAGCTATGCGGTTCCTGAACGACGCCAGCCCCACCACCGACCTCACCTATAGCGATGTGTTTTTAGTGCCGGGGCGTTCCGATGTGACCAGCAGGTTCGATGTTTCGCTGAAAACTGACGACGGCACAGGCACCACCATCCCCATCGTGGTGGCGAACATGACGGCGGTGGCCGGGCGGCGCATGGCTGAAACTGTCGCACGGCGCGGCGGGGTGGCCATCATCCCCCAAGATATTCCCCACGCTGAGGTCGCGCGCACCATCCAAAAGGTCAAAGCGGCTGATCCGTTGGTGGAAACCGTGGTCACTGTCAGCCCGCGCGACACGGTGGGCAACGTGCTGAGCCTGATCGGCAAGCGGGCGCACGGCACCGCTGTGGTGGTTGATGGGCAGCGCGCCGGGAAGCCACTCGGGTTGGTTTCGACGGCGGCTTGTGCGGGCGTGGATCGTTTCACCCAGGCGGAATCGGTAATGGATCCGGATATTTTCACGATTGACATTTCCGAATTGCATGGAGGTTCTCCAGCGCAATTATCCTCGGTTTATGACCGGCTTTTGGCCGCAAAAGCGCCGTTAGCAGTGGTGGTTGAGAACGGCGAACTTGTTGGTGTTGTTTCTGCCCAATCATTAGTGCGGGCCTCAGTTTATACGCCTGCACTGGATTCAAATGGCAAATTGCTGATTGGGGCGGCCGTCGGTATTAATGGTGATGTTTCCGCGAAAGCGTCTGCGTTGCTGGAAGCTGGCGTGGATGTATTAGTTGTAGATACTGCGCACGGGCACCAAAGCAAAATGCTTTCCGCGTTGTCCAAAATTAGGGCGGTCACCCCCGCCAGTGTGCCGATTGCGGCCGGAAATGTGGTCACCGCCAATGGCGTGCGCGATTTGGTCGCGGCGGGGGCTGATATTCTCAAGGTTGGCGTTGGCCCCGGCGCCATGTGTACCACTCGCATGATGACGGGCGTGGGTCGCCCGCAGTTCTCGGCAGTGTTGGAGTGCGCCGCGACGGCAAGGGAACTTGGCAAGCATGTATGGGCTGATGGCGGCATCAAGCACCCGCGCGATGTGGCGTTAGCGCTCGCGGCCGGAGCTTCCCAGGTGATGATCGGCTCCTGGTTCGCGGGCACCTACGAATCCCCCGGCGATCTGCATGAGGACGGGACGGGCCGGTATTATAAGGAGTCGTTCGGGATGGCGTCGGCGCGGGCTGTGGCGGCGCGCACGGCTGGGCTGGGGTCGGCTTTTGAGCGGGGGCGGAAGGCGCTTTACGAGGAGGGGATTTCGCACGGGAAGATGTACCTCGACCCGAAGCACCCCGGCGTGGAGGATTTGCTGGACGATATTACGGCGGGGTTGCGCTCAGCCTGCACCTATTCGGGGGCTCGCAACTTGAACGAGTTTTCCGACCGCGCCATTATCGGGATCCAGTCGGCTGCTGGGTATGCTGAGGGGGTTCCTTTCCCCACCAACTGGTGAAAACTGCCGGTTGGGTTTGTGGCTGGATAAGGTGTTGAATCGGTAAAAATTGTTACAGTTGCGATTAAAATCACTGCTGCTAGGCTGTGAAAATGCGCAGGCGCCGGATTATTGCACTCGTTGGGACTTTTGGTTGGGTTTTGGGAGGGATATCCGGGGCGGGAGGCACCGGCGCGGCCGCCTTGGCTGGCACGAACGCCGCCGCTAGTGCCACTCCTGCCGCTAGTGCCACTCCTGCCGCTCGGGCGACGGCTGCTGCAAAGGCCACTCCTGCTGCTGGGAAAGAAACCGGCGCGGAAGAAAAGGCGCTGACGCCTACCTCAAAAGCCGCGTCGAAGCTCACCAAAAAACTCAATCAGCAGGTGTACGGCCTACTTGATTTCGATGACCAAAGGGAACCCGAAAACGCCGCCCGCAACCTGCTGGCCGCTCCCGATGAACTGGTGCTAAAGGATGACCAAGGCAACGTTATCTGGAGCCAGAAAGCGTTTGCTTTTGTGGAGAACACCCCGGCACCGGATTCTGCGAATCCGAGTTTGTGGCGTCACACGCAAATGAATCACAATTATGGCTTATTCGAGGTGATTCCTGGCATTTATCAAGTGCGTGGTTATGACATCTCGAATATGACTTTAGTTAAGGGCGATAAGGGGTGGATTATTTTCGACCCGCTTACCAATGTGGAAACTGCGAAAGCCGCTTTGGCGTTAGCTAACGACACTTTGGGGCAGCGCCCTGTTACGGGCGTAGTGATTAGCCACTCCCACCCTGATCACTTTGCAGGGATTCGTGGTGTCATAACTGAGGGTAGTGATATTCCGATTCTTGCCCCGGAGGGTTTCTTGGAACACGCGGTGTCGGAAAGCATATATGCGGGCACTGCGATGGCGCGGCGGGCTGAGTACATGTACGGCAAGAACCTTGAACCCGCTGCCACCGGCAGGCTCGCTGTGGGTTTAGGGGTTGGCCAGCCTGTGGGCACGACATCGTTTCTGAATCCGACCAAGATCATTACGGCCACGGGGCAGACCGTCACCATTGACGGCGTAAAGATGGAGTTCCAGTTGACTCCCGGCACTGAGGCGCCCGCCGAGATGAACACTTGGTTCCCGGCGTTGAAAGCGCTTTGGTTGGCAGAGAATTGCACTGCCACGCTGCATAACTTGTACACCCTGCGCGGGGCGCAGGTGCGTGATGGTAATGCGTGGGCGCGGTATCTTATGGAAACCCGGTCACTGTATGGCGCCGAGGCTCAAGTCACTTTCCAGGCCCATAACTGGCCGCATTGGGGTAATGCCGCGATTGACGAATATTTGGTGGATTCTGCGGCAGCCTACAAGTACATCAATGATCAAACACTATTCTTCATAAATGAGGGGTACACGGCTGCTGAGATTGCTGAGGTTGTCGAATTGCCGCCCGATTTGGCGAGTAATTGGTACACCCGCCCGTATTATGGCACCGTAGAGCATAACGCGAAGGCTGTTTATCAGAAGTTTATGGGTTGGTATGATGCGAATCCTGCCCACCTAGATCCTTTGCCGCTATCGCAAAGCGCTGAGAAATTCGTTGCGTACATGGGAGATTCCAAAGAGATTCTCAAAAAAGCGCGAGCTGATTATGCTGCCGGAGAATACCGCTGGGTAGCCGAAGTGACCAGTATTTTGGTTTTTGCCGAGCCGGATAACAAAGACGCCAGGTATTTATGTGCCGACGCTTTGGAGCAACTTGGTTACCAGGCTGAGAGTGGGATTTGGCGTGCCGCGTATTTGACTGGGGCAAAGGAATTGCGCGAAGGCGTAGCGAAAGCGGCGGCGCCCGAAACGCGGGGTGG
>JAITCS010000170.1 GCA_031282935.1 Cellulomonadaceae bacterium | reverse complement strand
CTGCTTGAAATAGAGCCCCGGCTCAATGGTGAACACCATTCCCGGTTCTAAAATGCCCTCTTTATACAACTCATTTCGGGCGTGAGCGCAATCGTGAACGTCAAGGCCCAAATGATGCGAAGTGCCGTGTACCATCCAGCGGCGATGGTGTTGTCCTTTTTCTTCATCTAGCGATATTTCGGCAGTAATGCCTTCCGGCAATAATCCCCATTCTTGCAACCGAGCCGCAATCACCTCCATAGCGGCGTTATGGACATCAACAAACTTATTGCCAACTTGCGCTGCCGCAAAAGCCGCCTGGCAGGCATCATAAACTGCCTGATAAACGCGCCGTTGTAACTCGGTGAACTTCCCTGAAATGGGCAAAGTGCGAGTAATATCAGCCGTGTATAGCGAATTATCCTCCACACCGGCATCTAGCAGTAATAGTTCTCCATCTTTCACAGCGCCGGTCGAATCTATCCAATGCAGGGTGGTCGCATTTGGGCCCGCCGCCGCAATAGTTTCATATCCCACCGTATTCCCAACTAATCGCGCGTGCGCGTCGAAAGTGGTTTCCACCACCCGCTCACCACGAGCGCCGGGGTGTGACACTGCGCGCGGGAGTTCCCTGATCACGGCGGCAAACCCGTCAATCGTAGAATCCACTGCGGCCTGGAGGTGCTCAATCTCGCGGGCGTCCTTGACTAACCGCAATTCGCTGGCGGCCCTGGTCAAATCCCCATCGGCCGCTTTCTCGGTGAATCCGGCGGCGGCCCGTAATTGGGCTACCAATTCGCTAACAGTAGGGTCAGCAGCAATCGTGAGGATATCAAGTTTTGTTGGACCATCTTCACCATTTACCTTCGGCCCTAGTGAGCCCAGATTGTCCAGCAAATCGGCACGCAAATTAGCGATATCTCGTGTTTCAATTCCGCTAAAAGCGGCAACCTCGGCTAATGTAGGTCGCCGACCCACCCAGAACTCCCCATATCTGGAATCGGTGAAAAACTCCTCAGAATCTCTGCCCGCATTGGGTTTAACGTACAAAACCGCATCATGCTCATCACCCTCGCGCGGGTTAAGCACCAAAACCGAATCGGGCTGCGCCTCAACCCCTAAACCTGTCAAATGCGCGAAAGCGGAATGGGGGCGAAAACGATAATCGGTATCATTAGAACGGACTTTTAGCGGCCCAGCGGGAATAACTAACCGCTTGCCCAGGAATTGATGTCCTAACTTCCGGCGCCGCTCCTGTGCGTAAGGCGCATCATCAGACAATTCCGGGGCAGGTAAATCATCCCCACCCCAACCCGTCTTCATGAAAGCCAAAAAAGCTTCAGATTTGGGCCGATTGCGGTGGTCAGACTCTTTCGGCTTTGCGTCCTCCACGATTGGCGCGGCGTGGTCGGATTCGGAAAGATTTTCGGGCTGGGCGTTCGGGGAGTCTGCGCACATGCTCGCAACCTTATCACGGTTGGCTCTTTGGATTGCCCACGGTCACGATGAGTTTTTTAGGGTTTGTTTTCGCCGCCGGGTCGAAATCCTGGCAGAATGAGGCAGGGCAAGTAAGGTAGCGTTATGGATTCAAATACGCCCGCAGTTGCGCAGCCAGTGGTTGATGTTTATGTGGACTTCTTTTGCCCTTTCGCCTGGGTGACATCGCGCTGGGCGCTAGAAGTCAATGCGCAGCGTCCCATTGACCTCACATTCAAACCCATGAGCCTTTATTGGTTAAATTACGGCCGAGATCTATCACCGAATTATCGGGCCCTGATAGATTCGAGCCAAGGGGTAGGCCGGATCGGCATGGCAGTTTATCAGAATTACGGGCCAGAGAAGTTTTCCGATTTCTATACCGATTGGGGCACGCGATATCATAATGAAGGGAACAAAGATTTAGCCGCAGTAACCGCAGCCGCCTTAGCGGAAATCGGAATACCAGCCGAATTAGCCCAGGCCGCTGACACGGATAAATATGATGACCCCCTAAAAGCTTTGCACAACGCAGGCATGAATCCGGTGGGTGATGAGGTTGGAACGCCAACGCTCCATGTTGACGGGGTCGCGTTTTTCGGGCCGGTACTAACCCGAATCCCTCGGGGTCAAGACGCATTGGATATTTACGATGCTTGTGTCGCCTTAGCCCGGTATCCTCATTTCTTTGAACTAAAGCGCAGTCGCACCGAAGCGCCGCAATTCGGATAGGCTATTTCGCAACCGAGCCAAGTTGCCGCTTCCCAATAGCGCCAAATATAGAGCCTATTGCAGCGCGGCCAGGTTGTAATAATAGGTCAGGGATACAGGACGGGTAGCACCCCAGCATGCGCTATTTTCGCAAAAACCGTTTCGGAAGTGTAATTCTCACCAAGGCGATTCGGCTTTCCAAATCCGTGGTAATCGCTTGAGCCGGTCGGCCACAGCCCGAATCTTTCCGTGAGAGCAAGCGCGTGCTGGCGAGCCGCCTCGTCCTGCTCCCGATGCCAAACCTCCAGCCCCAACAAACCCACCCGAACAAGACCCGCGACATCGTCATCGCAAGGGTGCCGCCCCCGCGTCGCAAACGGGTGCGCGAGCACCGGCACACCCCCCGCCTGGCGCACCACGGCCACCATTTCAGCCGTAGCGGGCGCCTCATATCGCGTGTAGTAAGGGCTGCCGGGGCGCAGCATGTTGGCGAAAGCGGCGTCCCTATCTGCAACCACCCCGGCCGCAACAAGGGCATCGGCGATGTGAGGCCGCCCCACCGAAGCTCCGGGCTGAGTCTGGGCCACCACATCGGGCCACGAAATCGGAAAATCAGCCGAAATCAACGCCGTCATCTTTTGCAGCCGCTCTAGCCGCGAGGCCTTTGTCCGCGCAAAAGCCTGCCGCAAGCCTGGGTGTGCCGGATCGTGCAAGTACGACAAAAGATGAACTGAGCGCCCCCCCAAAGTGGTGGAAATTTCCGCCCCCCGAATCAGCGCAATGCCCTGTTCCGCCGCTGAAACGGCGGCCTCGTCCCACCCGGCGTCGGTGTCGTGATCGGTGAGGGCCAGAACGGTAACCCCAGCCAATTTCGCCTGCCGCACCAACTCGGCCGGACTATCTGTGCCATCCGACGCCGTGGAATGGGTGTGCAAGTCTATCACAACCTCACAATAGCCGTTATGATGGGAGGGTGTCGGCAGAACGCTCCAATGAGGTAGCAGTATTATTTATTCACGGCATGCGCACCTCTGGCCAGATTTGGGATTCGCAACTTGAGGCAGTGAGAGCTTTAGGATATCCGGCGTTGGCCATTGATTTACCGGGGCACGGGAAACACGCAGCTTCTCGATTCACATTTGAGGGCGCTTTCGCAGAGATTGATAACGCACTTTCGCAACTCGGGTTGCCAACAATTCTGGTGGGATTATCTTTAGGCGGGTATACTTCTTTGGCTTACACTGCCGCTCATCCAAATGCGCCCATTATCGGAGTGGTGGCTGCCGCCTGCGCAGGTGATCCGAAAGGAAAACCCATTGCGCTATATAGAGATATTTCCGCAATCGTAAATCATGGCTTCACCCTATTCGGTCGTGGGCTGCGCCACCTTCGCAATACCCCCGAACCGGAACCGGGGCCGCCTTGGCAGATTGTCACCGACTCGCTAACCGAATTATCTGGTCACTGCGAATTGGACGACATTTTGGCAATTCAGGTGCCAATCTGGTTCGTGAACGGCGCCCGAGACCCGCTGCGTTTGCAGGCAAAGCAATTCGCAGCCCAAGCACGCGATGGGGCCTCGGTGATTATTCCCAATGCGGGACACGATGTGAATTCGGAATCACCTCAGGCTTTCAATAAAATACTATTGCGTGCGCTCAGCGAATTCACCGCAGAATAGTTGCCTTATTCCGCCTCTGCCTTATTCTTCCTTACGCGTACTCGCACTCTTTCCGATGCGCGCGGCTTAGTTTTCTCGACTTTCGGGGCGGCGTTATGCTGTTCGGACGAGGTTTCGGATTTTTGCACCCTTGTTCTGGTTCTGGTTCTGTTGCGGGTGGGGTTTGCACCCTCTTTGCTTGTTCTTGTCGAGCCGCCCTCGCCTGCGGAGCCGCGTGTTGCGGGGCTGCGCGTTGCCGAGCCGCGCGAATCGGAGCTGCGCGTAGCTGAGCCAGGATTTGCGCGGCCACCGCGTTTCGCGGGCTTGCTTTGGGTGCGCGAACGAGCGGGCTTTGAGGTGTTCTTTCCGGTTTCGCCAATATCTTCGATCTTTTCGGCCGATAACCCGGCCCGCACCCGATTTCCAACCGGCAGCCGCCCCGTAGTACCAACCGGGATATCCAAATCAGTGAATAGGTGCGGTGAGGTAGAATAGGTTTCTACTGGCTCGGGAATCCCTAAATCAAGGGCGCGGTTTATCATAGACCAGCGTGGCACATCATCCCAATCCACAAAAGTCACCGCAATGCCTTTATTGCCGGCTCGCCCCGTGCGCCCAATGCGGTGTACATAAATGCGTTCATCTTCTGGAGCCTGATAATTGACAACGTGGGTGACATCCTCAATATCAATACCACGCGCCGCCACATCGGTGGCAACCAATACGTCAATCTTGCCATTTCGCAAGGCCCGCATCGCCTGCTCACGAGCGCCTTGCCCTAAATCGCCATGTAACGCCCCTGCAGCAAACCCGCGATCAGTTAATTCCGAGGTCAACTGGTCAGCAGTGCGTTTTGTGCGCGCGAATACAATAGTGCGGCCTCGCCCATTCGCTTGCAATAGCCTCGCTAACACCTCTACTTTATCCATCGCGTGGGCGCGATAAACATGCTGTTTCGTATTCTTGACCGTAGCGCTACTATCGTCAGGATCAGCGGCCCGAATGTGGGTGGGCTGGGACATGTATCGCCTAGCCATAGCCACTACGGGGCCAGGCATTGTGGCCGAGAACAACATTGTGTGTCTTTGTGCTGGCAATTTCGCCAGAATCGCTTCGACATCGGGCAGGAAACCGAGATCGAGCATTTCATCGGCCTCGTCTAAAACAACGGTATTTGCTCTCAGTAATGACAACCGGCCTTGTCGGAGTAAATCAATTATGCGCCCGGGAGTTCCAACTACCACCTCAGCGCCTTTTTGTAATTGCGCCACTTGTGGTTCGTAAGCACGGCCACCGTAAATTTGCACAATTCGCAAACCAGGACGCAATTTTGACGCCGTGGCCAAATCGGAGGCCACCTGTGTCGCCAGTTCCCGCGTTGGAGCCACCATAATCGCCTGCGGTTTGCCCGGAGCCGGTAATTGCTCAAACCCTGGCTCACCGGGAGCGATAACGGAATTCAGCAGCGGAATACCAAATCCTAAAGTCTTTCCGGTGCCTGTTTTAGCCTGCCCAATAATATCGTGCCCACTCAACGCCACCGGCAAGGTCATGGCCTGGATCGGGAATGGATGAGTTATTCCGACATCTGTCAGCGCCTGGACAATTTCAGGTTTGATGGCGTAATCGGAAAAGGACAAGTCTGAACGCTGAATTGACGAAGCCGCCGAATTGACGCGAATTGCCGGAGTGGCTAGCGCCGATTGCTCTGCAGCGCCCGGATCGGACGATATTGACACGCTCCACAGTATACTCTGGCGAAGTCTGCAATATGCTTAGGCCATGCCAACTTCTCCGGTTGCCGCCTCGGCCCCCACGTCAACGACCGCCCCAGCAGTAGCGCAGGTTCATTCAGCACCGAGCGCGGCGGCACCTCTTGCGGCTTCGGTTCAGGTTAGCCAAGCACCTAATTCTGCGCCGCGAACTGCAACACCTGCCACTGTGTCGGCCCCCAACGAGGAGGCTTTGCGTGAGCTCGTTGGGTTTGCCGCTTACCTGCGGTTACGTCTATTTGTCGAGGTGGCGCAGCATGTTTGGGGCACCCAACGCCTCAGCGATGCGCAGCGGCTGCTCAAGCGGTCCATCCACATTGCCGAGCAGGAAGAGGCGCTGGTGGCGATAGGGCAACAGCGTTGGGGCATGACCCCGGGGCAGTTGATGGGGCCGTTTGATGGGTCGCTTGACTCGTTTTTGTTGCGCACCCAACCCGAGAACTGGTGGGAGGGGCTTTTGCGTCCGTTGGTGATGCACGGCGTGTCGCGGGACATGATTCGACTACTTGCCCGCGGCTTACCGCCCGCGCAGGCGCGCCTTGTCACTTCGGTGTTCGCTGATGACGACGATGACTACAAGGTGGGGGTGCAGTTGATCCGCGATGCGGTGTCGTCTGATCCACGTCTTGGCGCCCGGTTGTCGCTCTGGGGGCGCCGAGTGGTTGGCGAGGCTTTCGGCATCGCGATGGACATACTGAAGAAATGGCCCGAGTTGGGGTTGTTACTAATCAAAGCCACCGACGATTCCGCGCCCGGCCAACTCAACCTCAAAGCCGCAATGGCTGCCGGAATTACAGAATTGAGCGCGGCACATAAAGCCCGCATGGAATCCATGGGGCTAATTCCGTAATTGCCCAGGTAACCTAGAGCGAACCGAATCCGACCCGTCGCGCCTCTTCGGGGCCAATTTCGACATATCCAATAGTGGACGCGGGGATAAGCACTTCGCGCCCCCGCGTGTCTTTTAGCTCGATTAGGCCACCGTTGCTAATCGCATCGGTCAGTTGCTTTGCCAACTCTTCTTTGCTGTTTTCCACATCAAGGCTCAGTTCGCGGGCGATGTGCTGCATGCCGATGGTGATTTCCACGGGATTCTCCTGTTCGAATTGGGGTCAGCGCTGCGGGGGCGCCGCCGGTTGGGCGCCGTTCAGGCTGACCCAAGAGCATAGTTTAATGGGCGATAATAAGGCCATTTGCATCTTGTCGCTGCTTTTAGGCCACGATTCATCGTTTTTGTCCGAGGGGTATGTCAGGGTGAAGCTATGTTGCTCCTTCCGCCGCAGTTGCGCTCCGCCCCAACCGTCCCACTTGACGCTTCTCAGAGCCGCGTGGCCGATGCGGTCGCATCCGGGCAGTCGGTCGTAGTAACAGGCGCGCCCGGCAGCGGGAAAACTACGACAGCCGTAGAGATCGCAGTGCAAGCGCTCCAAGGGCGTGCTGATCCCGGCGGGATACTAGTGATTGCAGCCACGCGGCGAGCGGCTTCCCAGCTCAGGGACATCATATCGTCACGCGCTGGCCGCACCATTTCGGCTCCGCCGGTGCGAACCATTGACTCGGTGGCGTTTTCTATTTTGCGCGATCAAGCGCTTGCGCTGGGTCAGCCTCCGCCCCGTCTGATAAATGGGCCCGAGCAGGATCACATACTGGCAGAAATCCTAGCGGCAGTTACCGAGGGTGTGGGCGCACCGCTCTGTTTGCCCCCGGAACTCGATCCAAGGGCCTTAACAACCAGGGGTTTCCGCAATGAACTACGCGACCTATTCATGCGGGCCGCTGAGCATGGTGTTACGCCAGCCCAGTTGGAGGCCCTGAGCGTTCAGCACCACAAGCCGCTCTGGCAGGTGGCGGCAAAACTATACAGTCAGTACCGGGCGGTTTTGTCACTGAGTTCGGGGGGCCTGGATGCCGGAACGCGCCTGGACCCCGCCGAATTGGTGGCCGTAGCCGCCAGGGCGCTCAGAAACTGGGGCCCAGGCGCTAAGCCCCATTTTGATTTGGTGATAGTGGACGATTACCAAGAGGCCACCGCCGCGACGGCTCAGTTACTTACAGAACTCCATAAAGACGGCGCCCAACTTGTCCTATTCGGCGACCCTGACGTTTCGGTGCAAGCGTTCCGGGGCGCAATTCCTGGGCTAATCGGCCAAGCTGCGCAACCTTCGGGTGCCAGTATTGGCGCTTTTGGCCTCCCCGAACATGTGCTTGAGCACGTCTGGCGGCAACCTGAAGAATTGTGGGCGGTAACCTCCCGAATTGCGGCCAAAATCCCGGTACTGCCCGGCTCCCCGCTGCGGCGAAAAGCAGCAACCCCTGATCCAGAACACCTCCACGCGGAACCGAGCGCTTGCGCAATTACATTTGGCGGCAAGCCGCAAGAGGCCGCCTGGATTGCGCAGCAGCTTCGCACCGAGTTTCTGCTAAACGGCACCCCCTGGGGGCAAATGGCCGTGATAGCCCGGTCTGGGGCAGAGCTTTCTGATTTACGGCGGGAACTAATTCTGGCTGGAGTGCCGGTGGCTTTGCTCGGCTCCGATTTACCTTTACAGGAGGAACCAGCCGTCGCACCATTGCTCCAACTCTTGACCCTTGCCGTGGGCCACGAACCCGTTACGGCCGAGGCGGTGACGGGGCTGCTCAGCTCGACCCTTGCCGGGCTCGACTCCATTGCGCAGCGTCGGCTCCGGCGCTCGCTGCGGGCACGAGAATTAGCGGAGGGCGGCGGTCGCAGTTCGGATGAGTTACTGGTGGCTTTGGTTGAGTCGGTACTTGTAGCGGAGGCGCGGGGTGGCGCTGAAGCAGCCTGGAAACAGCACTGGCTTTCTGACCAGCACGTACTTGGCGCAGCCATCGAGGACGGGATGGCTAGAATCCTGAAAGCAATCGCAGCGGGGAAAGAGGCAGCCGCTCAGCCGGAACAAGACGTTACCACCGTGCTTTGGGCGGTTTGGGAAGCGGTGGCCCTCGCAGAAGCCTGGCGGGCGACGGCCCTAGTCGGCGGCGCTGCGGGAGCTTACGCGGATCGAAACCTCGACGCAGTGATGGCGTTTTTCCGGCGTGCTGAGTTTTTTGCCGAACGAAATCCCGGCGCGGGGGTGGAGAGATTTATTGCGGATATGATGTCCCAACAGTTCGCGGCCGATTCTGTGGCTGCCCAAGGCCAAGACCGAGGAGCCGTGGCGGCGCTCACCCCAGCGGGTGCCGCCGGTCGGCAGTGGGAAGTGGTGGTGGTCGCTGGAGTTCAAGAAGGCACCTGGCCTGATTTGCGATTGCGGGATACCGTCTTGGGGGCAGGGGAATTGGCCGATGTTATGTCTGGGCGGTTAGCGGCTGGGGAATCCGGAATCGAACGCGGTTTGGCAGCCCGCGCAGAGGTTTTGGCTGATGAAACCCGCGCTTTCCTGGTCGCTGTTTCCCGCGCTTATCGGCGCCTAATTGTTACCGCAGTGGCGAATCAGGAGCTAAACCCTTCGCAGTTCCTGCACCTAGTGGCTGAGCCGGTGGCATACCAACCCCCAGCATCTGACCTAGACGTGCCATTTGACTTGCGTGGACTAGTGACTGCGGCCCGCATCGCAGTCCTTTCTGAGGGGGCCACCGCTACCTTGGCGGCAGAGCTGCTCGCTGAGCTTTGGGCTGCGGGGGTCCCAGGCAGCGATCCCGATGAGTGGTACGGCGCAAAC
>JAITCS010000151.1 GCA_031282935.1 Cellulomonadaceae bacterium | reverse complement strand
ATTTGATGCTGCGCGGGGCCATCGCTATCGCTACCGACTTTGGGTTATCCGAAACGTTAGTAGGTTTGACCATTGTGGCTATCGGCACCTCGGCCCCCGAATTGGTGACCACCATCATTGCCACCATCAAGAACGAACGCAGTTTAGCGTTCGGGAACCTAGTGGGCTCTTCCACACTCAACCTGACCATTATCTTAGGTATTGCACTGCTGTTCAGCCCGGCTGCGGTGCTGGTTGACCCCAAGCTATTGCGCGTTTCAATGCCGCTAATGATTCTAGTTGGGCTGGCTTGTATTCCGGTGTTCTTAACCGGACGGCGCATTTCCCGGCTGGAGGGCGGCATTTTCGTAGCCACCTACGGCGCCTACCTCGCCTACACAATCGCAGTGGCCTAAGCGCACTTCATTATGAATTTCCTGTACCGGAAATACAACTCGCTCGCGGCCCCCACCATATTTCATGGGTGTTTGGATTGGGGCGGTAATTTATTACGATGAATCTTGGGCCAGGGAGTCTAGAATGACTGTGAAGGGGCCGTCATTGGTGAGTTCCACTGCCATGTCGGCCCCGAACTGGCCAGTGACCACCTCAATGTTCCGAGCGCGCAATTCGGCGCAAACCGCGTCCACTAACGGCTCGGCAACGGGGCCGGGGGCGGCTTTGCTCCAAGACGGGCGTCGGCCTTTGCGGGCGTCACCATAAAGGGTGAACTGCGAAATCACCAGCACTGGGGCGTTAATATCCGAAACGGAGTTCTCCTCGCGCATTATCCGCAATTCCGCTATTTTTCGAGCCAGCCAGTGCGCATCGGCAATGGTGTCATTATTTGTTACGCCCACAAGCGCAACAATTCCGGGGCGAGTAATCTCCCCTACAACCTCACCCGCGACCGTGACCTTCGCCTTTGTCGCGCGCTGCAATACCGCCCGCATCTATACCTTATTCCAGTAGTTTGACCAGAACTTGTTGGCAACCGTTTCTTTGGGCTGCGACTTGTTGCCGGTATCGAATTGAATATCGGGCCGAACCCCGTACCAATAAACCGCTGCGGGTGCTATCGCCAATATCGTTAAGGTGACCCCTGATGCTCCGAGGAAGCCGAACAGCGCGAAAGCCAACGCCACCCCCAGCATAATCAGCCAAATCTTCTTGGACTTCTTGCCCTCGCGCTCATAAACCGCGCTGGAATGGCGAGCCGCGTCAATGAACGCCAGCGCCGAGCCCACCAGCACCCCCGTGCTGACCGCCAAAGTGATGAACCAGCGGAGATACGAAAATATCGAAAGCGCCCACATATGGCGAATAATAGCGGGTTAGTTGGGCGGTAAATCGGAAATGGCCTCTTGCGCGGCAGCGACCAGCGTAATTGGGTCATCGGCGTTTTCCTGGGCACTGGCTACCACCAGGGGGGCGTCGGCGGGCACGGCGGTGTTCACGACCGCGAGCGCGATGGGGCCGAGTTCGTAGTGCCAGGCTGAGGAGGTGACCCAACCCACTGGCGCTTGCTTGGCGTCGCTGGCCTCGCGCGCGGACATGTCAGGCTTGGGAGCATCGCACATGAGCGCATCATGCGTGGGCATGTCAATCATGGGTGGTAGGTCTAGGGGATAAATCTTTGAGCTTGGGGGCGGGAGTTCCTGCTCGGAGCCGTCCATGTGCAAAAAAACCAGCCGGTGCCCCGCTGGCACACTCAATTCATCGGGCGCCCCCGGCTGCTGGCGGGCAATGCGGAGCGCCTCATGCGCCCACTGCCCGATGGGAATATCTTTACGCTGAGCGGCGAGCGCCCGCTGTTCGGCCAACGGGTTCCCGTAGTGCGGCTCCAAGTTCGCGTAACCGGCCAGCGTAACCTAGCGCTGCCCAGCGAACAGTTTGTAAATCACAAACCCCGCGAAAGCCGCGATGCCGCCGGTTACTACAATCAGCAGAGTAGTGAAGAAGATTTCTAGGCCGTCATACATTTTTTATCCAGACTCTTATCCCGCAGATAACCAACGCAGGGCGAACATCAACAGACCGCTTGCCGCAATTGGAGCCACTGCTGCGCTCAGCGCCGCTCGGGTTTCCCCCAATCTGACATCGTCGCCAAAAATCATGCGCAAAACCGAAGCGATCAGCCCCACCAAAGCGCCCACAATTAGCCCGACATTCCAGCCCACCTGCGGGAAAGCCAACCCCAGCAACGCGCCTACCAAGGCCACCAGCCACATCGTCAACAAAAAGCCGATCCACCCGGGCTTCACCCGCAAGCCGAAAATCGTGGCCGCCATCACCAAGCAAAGCGCCCCCACAACCACCAGGGCAGGCCGATAAGGGCCAGTGCCCAGCCATGACCCGTCGCCCAACCCGAAACCGGGTTGCGTCTGCTCGCCAGCGAAGCGCGTGGCCGCCACCCAACCGGCCAAGCCGACGCCGATGATCGCCCCCGTCATCGCCGCTGACAGCGAACTGACAAGACCAGGCCGCCCATCCTGGCGCAGCATTTCGGCCAAAAACGCCAACCCAACAGTTATGCCCAGCACCTGAGGCAAAAAGCGCAGCACCGAGTCACTCGACGCGTGCCAGGCCGCCAACAGGGCGAGCAGCCCAGCGGTGGCCACCACGATTCCAGTGCCGCTCTCCCGAGGCTGCCCCGAAACTGCTGCCCACCCTGCAGCGAACAGCAGCACCAGTCCAGCCGCGATCACCACGAGCACTTCGAGCCCCAGCCAGGCGGCGCCCGCAAGCAGTACCGCAAGGAGGGCGGTGACGATGGCTCGGCTGGAGAGGCTCACAGCCCCTACTATACGCACTCACCGCGAAATGCCCCGCTTCGCCGCATTTCGGCGTTCGCGTGTTGTGGTTATTTCTACTATTGCTAGGCTTGTTGGGTGAGCAAAAAGCACGAGGGCGGGCACCACGGGGATAGCCACGGCAAAGACGGCAAAGGGCACGGCAAGCACCACCGCGAGCACACCGGGCACAATGGGCACACCGAGCGCACCGAAAAACTAGCAGCAGAGCGCGAGAACGCCCGCAGCGAGGAATTCGGCGGCCAGGAAGGCGCAGGCTACGAGCCGTCAATCTCCGCGCCCGCCTCCAATGCGGGCGTAGAACTGCCGGCATACCATCGCGGCCCGGTCACGTTCCGGGGTACGCAGGTGCCGTCTAGCACCACCGACCAGCGCCTGCTGGCCACTGCTCCCGACGCGGATTGGGTACACCAGGACCCGTGGCGAGTGTTGCGTATTCAGAGCGAGTTCGTGGAAGGCTTTGGCGCCCTGGCCGAGGTCGGCCCAGCGATTTCTGTGTTCGGTTCCGCGCGCACCCAGAAAGACGACCCCGATTACGCCAAGGGCGAAGAGGTGGGGCGGCTGCTGGCCAAAGCCGGGTTCGCGGTAATCACCGGCGGCGGGCCCGGTCAGATGGAGGCGGCCAACAAAGGCGCCAACGAGGCCGGGGGCGTTTCCATCGGGTTAGGCATAGAGTTACCGTTTGAGCAGCACATGAATCAATACGTCAATTTGGGCGTGAACTTCCGGTACTTCTTTGTGCGCAAAACAATGTTCGTCAAATATGCCCAAGGGTTCATCGTGCTTCCCGGCGGGTTCGGCACTTTCGACGAACTGTTTGAAGCATTGACCTTGGTGCAGACGCACAAGATTGAGGAGTTCCCGATTGCGCTGGTTGGGGTGGATTATTGGAAGGGCCTGATTGACTGGATTTCGAGCACGGTGGTGCAAAAGGGCATGATTTCCCCGGTTGACCCCAAGCTGGTGTACCAGACGGACGACCCTGCCGAGGCCGTCGCCTACATGGACACCCGCAATCGGAAACTCGCTAAGAACCAAGTCGAATCCGCGAAGGCCCTCGAAAAAGCAGGCTCAGACGGCTCATAACCCCCGCCCACTCCCTGTGGGCACCTCACTAAACCAACTCGCTAACCCACTCACTAAACCAACGCGCTAAACGAGGAGTATCGGACCGGGGTACTTCGCCACGGCGGCATCATGAGTGAGCAGTGTGATATCTTCTGTAATCGCCTGCGCAATTAGCAACCTGTCAAACGGGTCATTATGAATAGCTGGCAGCATTGCCACTGCTGCGCCATGTTTCCCAGTGATCGCAAGTTCGATGTAGCCCGCCCAGAGAGCCGAGGAACGCAAATCATGCGGATCCAGATCAAAATCTTTTCGACCTAAGCTAGACTTTATCGCTACTTCCCAAATATTCGCTGCTGAGAAATAAATTGAATTTTCAGGATTGCCCAGTATCAGCAATGCCTCCGGTGACAGTTGCTCATATTGGTCAATCATCCAAAGCAGGATATGGGTATCAAGCAGATATTTCATCGTCTTCACCTGCGAACAAAACCCGGATTTTATCGCTGCACATGTTGTCGAAATCGGCGGGCACCTTTGCCCGCCCTCGCATCGCCCCAAACCGGCGGCTCATCTCTTCCTCAGAAGCCCGCCGTGGCGCAGGTACTATCTCAGCGATTGGCTTGCCCGCGCGAGCAATCATCACCCGCTCCCCGCGTTCAACCTCAACCAGGAGCTGAGAAAGTTTCGTCTTGGCCTCATGCACGTTGACCGTTTTCATCCCTGCGCTCCCTTTCGTTCCGTCGCTTATGACTAAGTTAGTCCAGTTAGTCCACTTAGTCAAGAGCCAATGGCGCGCGGGTCTCCAATTCTCGGCGCAGGCGCGGTATGATGGGGTGGTGAACCAGGGCGCGACTGACTACTCGGTTGCGCTTGTTGAGGGGCCGTGGGAGCACGCTTTCGTTTCGGCGAACGGGCACCGGTTCCATCTGGTCCTGGCTGGCCCGACCGGTGTGGCCCAGGGGAAGGCACCGCTCTTGGTGCTGCTGCACGATTTCGGGCAGTTCTGGTGGGCGTGGCGTTCCGTGATTCCGCCACTGGCTGAGGCTGGCTACCGCGTGGCAGCGCTCGATTTGCGCGGGGTGGGCGCCAGCGACAAACCTCCGGGTGGGTACGATGTCCCTACGCGCACGCGTGATGTCGCGGCCGTGATCCGATCGCTCGGATACAACGGCGCCGTGGTGGTGGGGCACGGCACGGGCGGCGAGATCGCGTGGGCGATGGCCGCGCTCCAGCCTGATTTGACCACGGTAGTGGCGGCGTTGGCCTGCCCGCACCCAGCGCGGTTACATTTGGGTTTCACTAAGACATTAACACCGCAGGCGCGCCGATTGTTCGCTTTCGCGCAAATCCCAACCATTCCAGAACATTATCTGCTACACAAAAACAAGTTAGCGGCAATCCTAAACCTTGGGGCGGCGCGGCCTTTTTCTGATGCTAGTCTTGAAAAATATCAAGAAGTTATGCGAATCCCTTTTGCGGCCCACAACAGTGTCGAAGCAATTCGGTGGTTAGTCAGGTCAGCCCCCCGGCCAGACGGGCATCGTTATCGCACCGCTTTGCAAAACCCGCTAGACATTCCCGTACTGCAACTACATGGCGATAAGGATGGTTTTGTGCGCATTGCGGGTGCCGCAGTTGATGCGGCCGTATTGTGCCGAAACTTCACTTATCAGCAGTTTGCAGGGGTTGGGCATTATTTGCCCGAGGAAGCTCCTGCTCTGGTTGTTGAGGCGCTTTTGGATTGGCTCAACCAACACGCTTGATACGCTGCGGCTGAAATAATAGCTGCCGCCTTACTTGCCGCCTCACCGCACGCCTAACCGCACGCCTCACCAACCACCTTACTCCGGCGGTATCGTCGGCCCGATTCCATAAGACGGGCACAACCGCGCGACCGAGCAATCCCAACAGGCCGGTTTCCGGGCGAAACACACGCGGCGACCGTGCCAGATCAACCGATGCGACAACTCGGTCCAATCACTGGGAGGAAATAAACCCGCCACGTCCTGCTCAACCTTTTCCGGGTCATCCGAAATAGTCCAACCAAATCGCCGGGCTAACCGGCCAAAATGCGTATCCACGGTAATCCCTGGGATTCCAAACGCATTTCCCAACACCACATTTGCTGTTTTGCGCCCCACGCCAGGCAATTTGGTTAGTTCCGCTAATTTGTTTGGCACCACACCGTGATAGTCACTTTCCACCTTACGAGCCAAACCGATAATGGATTTAGTTTTCGCCCGATAAAACCCTAAAGAATGGATAAGTGTTTCAACCTCTTCGGGCTGCGCAGCCGCCAACTCGCTCGGTGAGTGATATCGGGCAAATAATTTAGGAGTCACCTTATTCACCGCCACATCAGTTGTTTGGGCCGATAACACCGTGGCTACCAACAATTCCCAAGGGTTATGGAAATCGAGTTCACAATGCGCGTCAGGGTAAGTCAGGGCCAAAATGCGGTTGATTTTGCGGGCGCGGCGCACCAGCGCGAGCCGAGATTCGGTGGCTGTATCGGGCGCCTGAGGGCGGGATTCGTCGGATGGAGCAGCCACTGCCATACCGCAAGCCTAAGGGTATTTCGACTATTTTACGCACTGCGAGG
>JAITCS010000117.1 GCA_031282935.1 Cellulomonadaceae bacterium | reverse complement strand
GTTCTGCGCTGCTCATCGTGCAGCGGGGCTATGTAGTAGGAGAGCGATTCCTTCTCGACGCCCCCGAAGTTATGGCGGGGCGCAGCGTGAAAGCTGACATTTTCTTTGACGATGTCACTGTTTCGCGCAAACACGCCGAGTTCCGCCGCGTGGCGGACGGTTACACCGTCAAAGACATCGGCTCGCTGAACGGCACTTACGTCAACCGGCAGCGCATTGACGAGGAAACCATGTTGGCTTCTGGCGACGAAGTGCAAATTGGCAAGTTCAAAATGTCCTACCAGTTCAGCCCCAACCACCAGTAGCAAACAATCCTTACCTTGGCGCTTGAGGCGCCGCCGCTTGGCTGCGCCCTATTCTCTGCCCACTGCCGGGCTGGCTTGCAAGGCAAGAACAATCCGGGCATTTCCCGCAATTAGGTCGCGCGTGACCTAAAACTATGGCGACACACCCAGAAAGTGGAGCGCGCCTCCATCAAAATGGCGCTAAATGAGCGTAATTTGGGAGGTAGCAGGTTGGGCCGATAAGCGCACTTGGAGGGGTAATGGACAGCAACTTGGGCTCGTACCTTGGAACCCAGGGAACGCTATTTGGCGACGAGCTTGTCGAGAACCCGACCATGGGTTTTCGGGGGCTGACAGCCTGCCGGGTTGCTGGTATCAGTTACCGGCAGTTGGATTACTGGGCGCGCACGGGGCTGGTGGAGCCCTCCATAAAGACAGCTAGCGGGTCAGGCACTCACCGCCTGTACAGTTTCCGTGACATCTTGGTGCTGAAAGTTGTCAAGCGCCTACTTGACACCGGGGTTTCGCTGCAACAGATTCGCACCGCTGCCAAGCATTTGCACGAGCGCGGTGTTGAGGATTTGGCTGGCGTCACGTTGATGTCCGATGGGCAGTCGGTGTACGAGTTCACCTCGGACGATGAAGTGATTGACCTTGTGCAGCAGGCCCAAGGGGTGTTTGGGATCGCGATTGGCAGTGTCTGGCGTGAAGTCGAAGGCTCCCTGGCGCAACTGCCGTCTGAAAGCTCTGAAGAGTTTGAGCTAGGTGTTCCTGACGATTTCGTGCCCATGCACGATGATGAATTGTCCCTTCGCCGCCAGCGCAAACTGATCGCCGTCTAGCCGCCCGGTTGCTGTTCAGCGGCCTTGGTGGAAGCGTTGGGCGCTGTCAATTTGGCGGAATACTGGTTTGGGGGAACCTTAAAGCAACGGGCCCAGGGGAGCGACCGCACGTTCGCCCAGGCGAGCGAATATCGAGCGTTTATCCCATTCCTCGAGTGTTAATTCTCGAGATTGAGATAAATCCATCTGAAATATTTCATCGAGCGTTCTCGCCATCGGCGCGGAAATAATTTCCATATTAATCTCATAATTACCGGTCAGCGATAGCCTGTCAATGTTCGCGGTTCCAATAGTGGACCAGATTCCATCTACCGTAGCGGTTTTAGCGTGAATCATCGCGCCTTGGTACAAGAAAATGCGTACCCCGCCCCGCAATAGTCCTGCATAATGTCCGCGTGCCAACCAGTCCGCGACCACATGATTAGAGCGTTCTGGCACCAAAATACGAACGTCAACACCCCTAGCTGCGGCACCAAGCAGAGCCTCCCGAATATCGTGATCCGGAATGAAATACGGTTGAGTAATAAGCGCGTGATTTACGGCGCGTTCCAAAGCGTCTAAATAGATGTTACGAATAGGGAAACGCAATTCAGCGGGGGAGTTGCGCGACGCCCTGAGCGTGGGGCGCCACCTGTCTGCACCCCGCACATCAAGTATTGGCAATTCTGGAGTGCGCCACCTATTCCAGAAATCAACAAAAGCGTTACTCAGTTCCCAAACCGCTGGGCCAGTTAAGCGTAAATGGGTGTCACGCCATTTTGTGGTATATACGTCGCCAATGTTGTAGCCGCCCACATATCCAACTTGGTCATCAACCACCATGATTTTGCGGTGATCACGCCCAGATGACCGAATTGGGCCAACCCAACGGGAAGTGTGAACCCACGGGAACTCAAGCACGTGGAGGCGAGAATCAAACTTGAAAAACTTGCGAGGCACCACCAAATTGGCGAACCCGTCATACACAACGTAGACAAGGACACCGCGATCAGCGGCCGCAGTTAGCGCATCCTTAAATAGTTGGCCAGTGTGATCGCCTTTCCAAATGAATGACTCGAAATAGATCTTCTCTTGCGCCTTAGCAATATCATCAAGCATCGCGATGTATAAATCGCGTCCGAAAGTATAAACGATAGTCTCATTTTGGTCAACATGGCCAACTTGAGGCGGCGCCACGGGAAACCTCTTGTTCAGCGGCTGGGAAATCCGTCGAATCCGCTCATATCCCATCAAGCCCAAACCTGTGAGGATCGGAATGCCAATAAACGCAGTTACCACCCATTCCAAAACCTTGCGCAGCGTCCTGCGAGTATACGGCCACAGTGTTCTCACGTTGGCCATATTACCAGGCCACGCGGGTGGCGCATATTTGCGGGTTGGTCTTGGGCCCATACGCCGAGCCGATAATACACATTATGTCAGAACGCCCTGTGCTATCGCACAGGGCGTTCTGACATAGGCGGGTCGCTGCGCTGCCCGCCCTGTTGGCTCGGGTTGGTGGTCGCTACGCTCCCACCCCTTTAGGTTATGTGCCGGTGGTTGCTTCGCTCCCACCTTCTTGTGTGGTAGTGAGCGTCTTTAGTGGTTCGGCGGTCGGGAGGCTTTTGTCGTTCGACGCTCGCGTTCGGCGGTCTGCTTGGCTTCCGCACGTTCGCGGGCAAGTTTTGTTGGGTTATGCCGCGTAGCCGGTATATATTGAGGCGTTTTGGGCTTTTCCGGTGCGGGCGTCGTCAAGCACTTCGTTAATGGGCCGCGTAGCCCGACCCACGATGCGCCCGGCGGCGTTGATCGCATGGCCGTTGGCATCGACAAAAACCTCACCAGCGCGCCCAACCACCACACCGGCCGCGTCATGCACAAAACCTTCAGAATCCACTGTCAGGTCAGTAGGCGCACCCACCAGGCCGCCAGAACCATCAGTATAGAAGTCGCGCTTGCGTAACACTTCCGTGGCGTGGCGCGCCACATGCGGGTCAACGTTCGCTGCAAACCCAAGTTCGTCGTTCATATTGACCGTCCTTACAAACCTACATAACAAAACGAGAAATAAAGACTTATTGCGGTGCAATTGACGTGGCGTAACCCACAATCTGCCCAGCCGAGTTCACCGCGTTTCCATCTTGATCAACATATATTTCCCCAGCGCGGCCCACGTAATTGCCTGCAACATCGAACACGTTTCCGGCATCATCAACTCGCAAAGTTGTGGGCACTCCAACTAGATTACCATTTGCGTCGCGCTCAAACTGTTGCTGAGTCATCTAGCACCCCTGCCTTTCGATTCAAACTAAATTGTTCAAACATATTCGGCGGCAACTTCTCCCGATAAGCCAATCTTTGCGCTAAGCGAGCCAACCGCTCCCCTACAATTTGCTTGCCTTGCGGATGTAAGTCGTTCCATTCCCCTACATCGTACCCCCCGGAAAGCCCAACATAAGGTAACTCAAGCACCCGTTTTTGCTCCAAGCGCAACTGCTCCCACCGATTCTGATGTTCGGCGTCGGAGCCGCCAGGCCCGGTATGATCCCAATGCGCTAATTGTTGAATCAGGAAAGGCAATTCCGAATCGTCAAACAGTTCCCGCCACGAAGTGATAAGAGCAGCAAGCCTTTCGCTGTATCCAGCGGGGTTGCCGGTATCGGATTCTCCTTGATACCAGGCGATTCCGCGTAATTGTATCCCAGCGAGCGGCGCAATCATTCCGTTATATAAACCAGTTGGATAATTCCGAATAAATGTGGTGCTGGGTGCATTATCAACTAGTGCACCAGTGCGTCGCCGCCACGGCCCATCCAGAGAGAGCGTACCTAATTCGGTGGCGATAAAACGATTCTTGCCGGGGGTAAACTCGCCTCCCCCACTAAAGGCCAACAACCGTACTGCGATTGTCACCGTATCCTTGGGTAAAATGAAAGAATACAACCTTGGCGGATAACGATAATAAGTGGTTCCTACTTTATCGCCATTAATGAAAATCTCGTCCATATCTATGGCGGTGCCAAGATATATTTCTGCCTTGGTGTCACCCAAATCGGCGGGTACGGGAATAGTTTTTCGATACCAATGCGAACCAGAACCGAGCGCGTAATCGGTTAACTCTGCCGATTCCCAATCACTGGCATCATATTCTGGTGCAGCCCAATTTCCTGACAATCCCAAATCGGAATTGTTCAGATTCTCCATGTAAGCTGCTGTTGCGGCGGACTCCGATTTCTCCATATTCGCCACATAACTGCTATCTGCACATTGCTTAGCCACCGTTAAGTCAATTCCGCTTGCTGCGGCGACCTCGCCATTCAACCACGCCGCGATAGGGGTGCCGCCCACCGCGGTAGCGATTAGGCCAACTGGAACCTCATACCGTTTGCGTAATTGTTTCGCTAAAAAGTATCCGACAGCCGAAAACCCTGGAGCGGTGCGTTCACTCAGTTCTTGCCATTGGCTTTCACTCAGATCAAGGGAATCACGAGGGCCATCGAATTTCGGCACTTGCGGCACAGCGAATTGACGAATAAGCGGGTCATCGTCGGTAATGGAATCGGGGTAATTGTGGGCAGTGCGGCTAAGCCACAATTCCATATTAGATTGCCCGGCTAACAGCCAAACATCACCGATAACGATATTCGATATTGTTAGCGTGTCTTCACCGCTGGTGATTTTTAGGGATTGCGGCCTACTGTTTGCCGAGAAAGAGCCTAGTGTAGCGCTAAAACGCCCCTCTTTGTCACATTGAGTATCATAATGGTGTTCCGCGAAATCTACCGACACCTCAGCAAGCGGTGCCGCCTCCCCTTTAACCGTAAATGGTTTATCCCTTTGGATCACCATTCCAGAACTAAGTAATGACGAAACCCTAATCCCCATACTAATCTACACCGTCTGTGATCGCCGCCGAATCCAACAGGCCATCGCCCTCCATCGGTGCGCCGGAAGAGGCAATCTGCGCCCCTTCACCAGCAGGCAATTCACCAAGGAGGTCGGCAGTGGGTTGCGAAGATATCAGCATGGCAGTTTGGCCGCCAACCAAACCAATAGCCGTATATTGCTCCAATTTGGCGCGCGAATCGGCGATGTCCAGGTTTCGCATCGTGAGTTGCCCAATTCGATCCGATGGGCCGAAAGCGGCGTCAGTCACCCTTTCCATCGAAAGTTTATCGGGATGATAACTGAAATGCGGGCCAGTGGTATCCATAATAGAATAATCCTCACCACGCCGTAAGTGAATAGTTACCGTTCCGGTGATGGCCGAACCCACCCAGCGTTGTAAAGACTCTCGAATCATTAGCGATTGCGGATCAAGCCAACGGCCTTCATACAAGAGCCGACCGAGCCGCCGCCCCTCATTATGATATTGCGCAATAGTGTCCTCATTGTGAATAGCGTTAACCAACCGCTCATAGGCGATAAACAGTAATGCCATACCGGGCGCTTCATAAATGCCACGGGACTTTGCTTCGATAATCCGATTTTCTATCTGATCAGACATCCCAAGGCCATGCCGACCTCCAATAGCGTTGGCTTCCAGCACCAAATCAACTGCGTTATCGAAAGTCTTGCCGTTTATCGCCACCGGACGCCCGTGCTCAAAGGTGATGGAAACATCCTCGGTGGGTATTTCAACGGTTGGATCCCAGAACTTTACCCCCATAATCGGCTCCACCGATTCTATGCCCACATTCAAGTGTTCTAGGGTTTTAGCCTCATGCGTTGCGCCCCAAATATTCGCGTCCGTTGAGTAGGCTTTCTCAACCGAATCTCGATATGGCAAAT
>JAITCS010000042.1 GCA_031282935.1 Cellulomonadaceae bacterium | reverse complement strand
CGGCTGCCGCCCCGCTCACCGCCGCAAAGTCGTTCGCAACTTTACTTGCCACCCGCACAACGCCGGGGAACTCGTCTTTGTCTAGCAGAATCTGAATGGGGGAAACGGTACTGTGCTGCACGCGGCCCAGTATAGCCACAACCGGCGAGCGTACCGAAATTCGCGCAGCCGGAGCGCCAAAAAGCGTCACGCCGTTGTGGCGCGGTAGTGTTTGGGTGTGTACCGCATTATGACAGTTTGCACCGGGAACATTTGCCGCTCCCCCGTGATGGAAATGTTGCTGCGACAGGCGCTCGATTCCTCCATCGAGGTTTCCTCTGCCGGGGTGCGGGGCCTGCCCGCCTGGCCTGTGTCGGAGCCGATGGTGCCCCATTTGCAGCGGCGTGAAGTGCCTGCGCAGGAAATCTCAGGTTTTCGGTCGAAGTTTCTTGATGAGTTGATGATCCCCGGCCTGGATTTGCTGGTCACTGCCTCCACTAAGCACACTGCAACCGTGCTGGAAAGGGAGCCGCTGGCCATGCGCAAGACTTTTACGCTGGGCGAATTGGCGGCGATGGCGGTGCTCCTAGCGCAAAGTGTGGCAGAGCCAAGCAGCGGGCAAGCAAACAGCGGCCAGGCGAACAGCAGCCCGGCAAACCCCGATCTCACCGACGCGCAACGCCTAAAAACTGTGGTCGCGGCGGCACCCCGCCTGCGCAATAGAATCCCAGGGGGTCCCAAACAGTACGATATCCCAGACCCTTACGGCCTGTCGCCTGAGCATTATGCCCAAGTTTATCGGCTCATTGAGAACCAGACTATGGCCTTAGTGCGGGCTTTGCGAAAACTGCCACAGGCGGCGTAAGTTCTTCGGTTCTGAACTCCGCCGCCTGCCGCGCGTTTCGCATTTGTGGCTAGAACGCCGAGGATTCCCCGCCCGCGCCCGCGCCCGCTAAGTCGAACTCTTCAATGTTTCCGGGTTCAATATCCGGCAATATCAAATCGTTCTCAATAGCCCAATCGGAGGTGGGTTCTGGTGCCAGGTTCTTCTCGTCGGCTTCCTCACCGAAAGGCCGCCGCAGAATACGGTTCGACAAGTCCTTGATGTCCAACTTGGAGCGCTGGTTCTTGGTGTTCGCGTTGTCAGCCAACGAGGCGTACTCGTAGTAAGTGTAGCCGTAACCGCTGGAGCCTTGAGTCAAGGCGCGGTTCACCACGACACCGAGCACAGGGGCGTCCACGCGAGAAAGCGTGGCGAAAGCCTCTGCGAGCTGCGCTTTGGTGATTGTGCCAGCGCCCACCACCATCACTGCGCCACCCGCGAGGCGGGCCAGCACAGCCGCGTCTGTTACAGGTAACAGCGGCGAAGAGTCAATGATAACCGTGTCGTAGCGTTCGCAGAGTTCAGTCATCAAATCGTTCATGCGGTTCGAGCCCAGCAGTTCCGACGGGTTCGGCGGGCGCATCCCGGCCGCAATGATGTCGAGGTTGCCGTTACCCCACGGCTGAATCACATCGTCCAGGGTGGCACGGCCAATCAGAACCGTAGTCAAACCAACCTTGCCGTGTACGCCCAAGTATTCGTGTACCGAAGGGCGCCGCAAATCCGCATCAACCAAAGCCACCTTAGCGCCTGCGTGAGCCAACGTGATGGCCAAGTTGATGGCCGTCGAGGACTTGCCCTCAGTAGGCAGCGATGACGTTACGATGAGCGCGCGCGTGGAGTCATCCACACCCAAGAATTGCAGGTTGGTGCGCAACCGGCGGAACGCCTCTGGGCGCAAGGAGTGCGGCGATTCCTGCACGATCAGCGGGTGGTCAGAGGCATCGTCAATATAAGGAATGGTGCCAATAACCGAAGCATCGGTTAGGGCGTTAATGTCTGCAACCGTACGAACCTTGGTGTCCAGCAACTCGCGTACCAGCGCGTAGCCGAAACCGAGCGCCGCACCCACCAGCAGGCCGAGCGCCAAGTTCAAAGAAACGTTCGGAGATGAAGGCGCATACGGAGCCACTGCGTGCCGCACTGTTGTCAGTTGCACCAGCGACTCACCGCCAGCAGCGGTAAGTTCGGCCACAAAATCAGCCAACGAATCGGCCGTGGAGTTGGCAATATCTGCCGCCAACTGGGAGTACTCACTCGTTGCCGAGATGTTGATCAGCGAGGTGTCCAAAGGAGAATCAGCGCGCACCTCTGGGGCACCCGAAAGGCCAAGATTGGCAATCACTGGATCCAACACGCGCGGAGTGTTGACCAACTGCACATAAGTGCGCACCGCCCGCTGCGTATACGTGACACCCTGAATCATCTCAGAAGTGGTCGGATCGCTTCGTACTGAAACGAACACCTGTGAGGTGGCGGTGTATTTTGCGGTGCTCATCAGGGTGACCCCGACCGCCGTTGCGAACGCCAACGCTGCGATGGCAACCACACTGATCCACCGACGGCGGAGTAGATTAAGGTAATCCGCTAATTCCATCTGACAACCTTTCCGAACCTGCTTTATTAGTGGGTATCATGCCTTAGTCGCAGCCAAGACGGTGTACCGGCTCGCGGACGGCTTTAGTTGCACAGCAAGGTGGCGCATGGATGATTCGCCCCGCCCCCCCGCCGAGCCCTCGGCGTTGAACTCAGCAAACTTCGGAGCGATGAGATTGACCCTATTCAGCAGCACCCCGACGGGTTGGTTCGATTTCTGGTGTTTTTTGCCGTGCTAACCGTTCTTGGGCCTGCTGATAGATAAGCTGTATCTTGGATTCGAGTTCCGCCTTGGGTGGCAATTCAGTCCAATATTCGGCAACCGCTATCCCGTCTTTGTGCATCTCTAGCAATTCTATTTGCTCACGGCTAGTTTCGGTACAGAGAATTAGGCCGATTGGCGATTCCTCTCCCGCGCGGCGTTCATACTTATCCAGCCATTTCAGGTAGAGCTTCATCTGACCTTCATATTGTGCGTGGAACTTTCCCACTTTTAGCTCAACCGCTACCAACCGTCGCAAAGGTCGAGAGAAAAATAGCAGATCAAGATGATAATCGTCGCCGTCAATTATCATGCGCTTTTGGCGGTCAATAAAGGCAAAGCCGTTGCCCACCTCCAACAAAAAGGCTTCCATCTCACGTCGAATTGCTGCTTCAAGATCGTTTTCCAAGAATGAATCCTTCAACCCGAGGAAGTCCAGCAGGTACGGGTCGCGGAAAGCATCTCGGGGTACCAAGGAACCCGCGCCGAGTTGTGCGTTGGCGATCTCCCTACGCTCATAGCCTTTGCGCTCAATGAAGCGCCGCAACTCTCGCGTACTTAATCCGCGTTCATATGCCTCCTGAAGGTAGAAATCTCTGCGGCTGGGTCTTTGAGCGGTAGCACCAACCTGAAATGGGTCCAACTTAATTGTCGCCCCACTGCGGCGACAATCTGCTGACCATAATCAGCTCTGCCCGCTCCAATTATTACATCCCCAACTAGACCCCCCACTTTCCAGTAGGTCAAGGTGAGTGCGTAGTTGGCATGCCTTGAAGCGGCATCTTGCCCCTCTACAATTAACCTGGAAGCCTGGCGAACGATGTCAGCTTCAATGGTTTCATCTGTTGGCATTACGGTTCGCTGAGCAGTAAGCATAAGGTCAGTCATCACATCTCCCGTTCGGTGCCGCGATACTGTGGTTCAGCATATCAAGGGTGCTGGGACTAAACGCTTGTACCGTGCCGATTCCGGGCGGGTCCTGCAACACGGCAATGAGCTTGGGTTAGCCTGACATCCGTCAATTCGGGAGTTGTTGCGCCTTTTCGAAAGGCGGGCCAGGTTCTGGCTCAAACAGCGCCAAATCGAAACGTTACAACGCGCCAATCACCTAACATAACCGACTATGCAGCAACGGAAAATCGGTCACCGCACGGTCAGCGCAATCGGATTGGGTGGGATGCCCATGTCCATTGGGGGCCGCCCGGACGAATCCCAATCCATCGCCACCATTCATGCCGCTCTTGACGCTGGCATCACATTCATTGACACCGCCGACGCCTACCACCGCGACGCGAACGAGGTAGGCCACAATGAGGCGCTGATTGCTAAGGCACTCCGCCAGGCTGGCGTTTCCCAGGACGTGGTGCTGGTAGCGACCAAGGGCGGCCACCTGCGCCCCGGCGACGGCTCTTGGACGCAAAATGGTGACCCGGCATATCTGATCGAAGCCGCTAAAGCCTCGGCGCAGCGACTCGGCGTGGACACCATTGGCTTATACCAATTCCATCGGCCAGACCCCAAAGTTGCTTATGCAGATTCTATTGGCGCAATTAAAGAGTTACTGGACGATGGCATTATCGAAATGGCTGGCGTTTCTAACGCAAACCCGGAGCAAATTCGCTTAGCACAAGAGATTTTAGGCGGCAGGCTAGTATCGGTGCAAAACCAATTCTCACCAGTTCATTTAAAGACTTGGCCGGAACTTGAAACCTGTGACGAAATGGATTTGGCTTTCTTGCCCTGGAGCCCGCTCGGCGGGATAACACGTGCCCGCAGCGGCGAATTGGGCGCCGAATATGAGCCTTTCTTGGATATCGCTGCAGCTCACGGAGTTTCACCTTTCCAAGTCACGCTGGCATGGGAGTTAGCGCTTTCACCTCGGGTAATCCCTATCCCAGGAGCCTCGCGCCCCGCATCAATTACCGATTCGGCTAAAGCTGCTGACCTGCTACTAACCTCCGAGCAGGTGGCACGCCTCTCCGCGATCAAAAACCCCTAACAGCACTCAGAAATGTTAGGCTAGATTTGTGATTCGAGCGCTTGTGGTTGGCGGCATTGGGGTAGATATTAATGTTTCGTTATATGACGGACAATGGCCACTCCCAAATGCTGACACTATTTTTGTGCCCCAAATTGCCAATCTTTCGCTCGGCCACGCGGGCAGTGGCGTCGCACTACAAGCGGCGGCATTAGGGTGTAAAGTGTTTGCGGCTGACATTATTGGTGACGATTCTTTCGGCCAATTTGCCAATAAGGAACTCGCGGATCGAGGGGTGGATTTAGTTGCCGCTATTGACCCTGCTGGAACTCGCCGAAGTGTGAACCTAGTTCGAAGCGATGGCGGTCGTCTTTCATTACATGATCCTCGACATGATTATGAGCTTATGCCCGATTCAACTTTATGGCGAAACCTGCTCAATAATGTTGATTGGGCGCATATCGTGATTGTGAATTGGGCACGTTTGGCATTGCGAGATGCGCGAGCGCAAGGTGTTCTGACTTCGACCGATGTGCAGGATTGGGATGGAATTGACGAGCATCATAAAGAATTTGCATACAATGCGGATGTAGTGTTTTGTTCTGCCGCGAACATAAGCAGCCCTGATGATATGGCAGCGAATATCTTTGCTCACGGAATTGCACGGTTGGTAATAATTACGCAAGGAAGTAAAGGCGCCCTTATCTATGAAAGAGACCCATCTGGCGCCGCACCACAATCAGCGCCACTAACCCCAATTCATGTACCTGCAATTACGCTACCGGATTACCAGATAATAGACACCAATGGCGCTGGGGATTCATTTACGGCAACATTTATGACCGAGTGGCTGAGCGGGCATTCTCCAGCCAAGGCGGGCCGCCGCGCTGCCATCGCCGCGTCGTATTCGGCGAGCCATCGCGGCACAAATTACCACCTCGTCACCGCGACAGATTTGACGCGTTTCGCCCAAAATTGAGCAATAACCCCACAGCGCTGCGGTCACGGGCAGACATTCCCGGCTTGCGTATCCCAAGCCACCGGCTGCTTCATCTTGTGCGCCCGAAAGGATTCGAACCTTCGACCTCTTGCTCCGGAGGCAAGCGCTCTATCCACTGAGCTACGGGCGCGACTTGGTACAGATTAGTGCACGGAGAGCCAGAATCCAAACAGGTGGCGCGGCGTCGCTACGACATTATTCGCTTGGGCGCGGGTATAGTTGAGCTATGGGCTTGCTTCGACTCGATTGCATCGGGATAGTTGTGGATGATCTTGACGAGGTGCTGTCCTTTTTTCTCGGCTTGGGGTTCATCTGGCAAAGTTCTGCGACCCGCTCCGGCCCTTGGCTGGAACACGTGACAAAAACCAAGGGCGCCGAAGTCGAAATCACGTTGCTGCAATCCCCTGCGGCCGAAACCCACATCGAACTGCTGAAATACAATTCGGCTATTCAGTTATCACCCCAAGCCGACCCCACAATTCTTAGGCCTGGCTTCCGCATGGTGGGCCTGCTCACCGAGAACCTCGCCGAAACTGTTGACCTCGCAGTTTCCCTGGGCGGCAAACTCATCAGCCCCGGCATTGAACGATTCGACGCATTCTGGGTGGCTTATGTGCTCGCTCCAGGCAACATCATCCTGATGCTCACCGAAGATGTCCCCTGGGACGAACTCTAGCCCAGCGCCTCGGCCTGCTTCCGCAAGGCGAACTAAGGCGAACCAAGGCGAACTAAGCCAAACGCTACTCGGAGCGGGCCATGTCGCCCGCTTGCCAGAGCCGCCGATAATAGTCAATCTTGGCCTGATCCGGCTCAATTCCGTAACCTTGATAAACCAAATGCTCGTACCCGGCGCCGAAGTTCCAGGTGACACTCATCGCGGCCACCGCCAAGTCGGCCCACCGGTCGGCCACGCCCAGTTCACCCAGATCAACATGCCCGGCGAGGTGGCCGAAATTGGTAATCAAGGTGTTCGGGGCGCAGGCGTCCCCGTGGCACACCACAAGGTCAAGTTCGGGCGCCTCGGCGAGCAGCGTTTCCACCTCAGAGGCCGGCAACCCAGCGCCAGGCAACCCACCGCCAGAAAGCCGCTCTAGCCGCTCCGAGATGGACCAAGTGAACGGACACTCGTCCACCGGCAACGCCTCGTGCAAATCCCGCAGGCCCTCCCCGATCACGCTCGCTGCCTCCGCGCGGTGCCCTTTCCAGTAGGGGTGTACCGCCGGACGACCAATTATTTGCGAGGTCACCAACACCTCGGAGCCGTCATCAGCCAAAACGTAATCGAGCACCTGCGGCACGGGCGTGAACGGGCGCGCCCACTTCATCCGCTCCGCCTCGCGCGACAGCGGTAACACCGCGCTGGCCTCCGGGGGCGAGTATTTGACGAAACGCACGGCGCCCGCTTGGAAGTATTCGGGGCTGCATGGCGTGGCGCGCCCCGGTTTGGCTCTGAAGGTTATGCCGCCCATTTCGTTGCGCCAGACCGCGCGCACTTCGTCGTCGTCGTTGAGGCACTCGCGGACCAAGTACGGGGTGCGCACCTCTTCGGTGGGCGGCCCACTCAAGAACGGCGGCCCGCTCACGGAAGGCGGCCCACTCAAGAATGGCGGCCCGCTCACGGAAGGCGGCCCACTCAAGAAGGGCGGCGTATTTTCGTCCATTTGGCGGCGCCTTTCTGTGGTTTGCCTACTTATAGCGGTAGGGTAACTATAGTAGCAGCCATCCCTAAGGAGCCGCCCGTGCGCAAAGTGTGTCGTCGGGCACTTTCGGCTGCCCTTTCGGGTGCGATAGCGGGCGCGTTGCTTTGGGGCACCACCGCGTGCAGCCTGCCCGATGTTTCTGGCACTAACGCCATCCCGCCGCGCGATTTTGATGTGGAGAACCTGAATTTCGCGGTCATCACGCACGCCAGCGCGGGTGACGAGTTCTGGGACCGAGTGCAGTCCGGCGCGGTGCAGGCTGGCGCGGATTACGGGGTCACGGTGCAGTGGGCCTCCGATTCCGACCCCGGCAACCAGTCGCTTCTGATTAATCAGGCGGTGGCGGCGGGGGTGGACGGCATTGTGGTGTCGTTGGCGAACCCCGACGGTTTGGCCACGGCCGTGCAGTTGGCGGTTGCGGCGGGCATCCCCGTGGTTTCGATCAATTCGGGGTTGGAGGCGTGGCAGGGCTTGGGCGCGATCACGCACATCGGGCAGAGTGAGGCAATCGCGGGGGCTGCGGCGGGCGCGCGGCTGGCGCAGGCGGGGGCGACGCACGCGATTTGCGTAATTCACGAGCCGGGCAACATCGGGCTGCAGCAGCGGTGCGCGGCGGCAGCGACGGCCATGGGCGGCACGATGACGACGTTGCAGGTGGACGGCGGGAACCCCACGGCGGTCGCTTCGACCATCACCGCGAGTGTGCAGTCCGACCCTTCGATAACCGCAGTGTTGGCGTTGCAGGGCGCAGTGGGGGTGCAGGCTGCGGCGGCGGCGACCTCGGCGGGCAGTAGTGCGATTGTGGCGACGTTTGATTTATCAACGAATGTTTTGCAAGATATTCTTAACGGTTCGATAGCGTTTGCGATTGATCAGCAACCTTACGTGCAAGGGTTTTTGGCGGTGACCGCGTTGTATTTGCGGGCGATAAACGGCAACGTTATCGGGGGCGGTGAGGCCATTTATTCTGGCCCGGCCATTGTGGATAACACTAACGCTGCCCAGATTTTACAGTATGCGCAGGCGGGCACGCGATGAACACCGCAAACCTAAACACCGCCAATCCGAACACCGTAAAGATGAACACCGCTAAGCTGAGCACCGCAATTAACACAGAAGCGAATTGGCAAACAAGAGTGCG
>JAITCS010000218.1 GCA_031282935.1 Cellulomonadaceae bacterium | reverse complement strand
CGATAACTTTATCCCCGTCTTTTAGCGAGATAACCTCCCAATCCTCTTTATTGTTCGGGAAATCACCCGCAATCACCCGCTTTACCACCCCGGAGGCCGTACCGATTGCCAAAGTCGGGGCGTTGGCGTCCAAGGAAACCACCCCTATCGGCGCCTCACCCTTCGCCAAATCCGCCAGATCGCTCGCTGCCATCCCGCCCGCGAGCGAGAGGGCGCCTCGGGTTTGCGGCAGGGAGGGCAAATCTGAGGTGCTTAACTTTACGAGCCGACCTGCGGAGGTGACCAACCCGATTTCGGAGCGCGTGGTGGTGGAAACGCGCGAGGAAATGGCGTCGTGTGGGCCGCGCACGCCGGTAGCATTTGGAATCGCACCTACGGAACTGGCGGTCGCGGAGGTTTCGCCTTCGTCCCCGGCGGCCGCAGCCTCGGAGAGCGGAACCCGAGCGAGCAAGCCCGTGGCCGAGAAAATGACCAGGGCTGGCGTGTCACGAATTTCCAAAGAAATCGGCTCGCCGCGTTTCCCGCCTTGCCCGGCAGCCCGTCGTGTTCCGGTCGTTCCGGGTGTCCCGGCGCCACCAGCGGGCCCAGCGCCGCTGGCATTTCCAGGCGACACTAAAGCGCCAGCACCGCGCGCCCCGGTGAGTGAGTTTCCGGCCTGATCCACCAAAACAGTGCGGCGCGGCGTGCCGTAAGTCTTGGAAACCTCAGCCATCTCACCGGAAACAGTTTGCCGCATTACGGCCGGGTCAGCCAGCAACTCTTGTAATTGCGCAATTTGTTCCTCTAGAGCGTCGCGCTCGGCTTCCAATTCGATCTTGGAAAACTTAGTCAACCGCCGCAGTTGTAAATCCAGAATGTAATTGGCTTGCTCGGTGGAAAGGTCAAAGACTTCCATCAACCGGCTTCGCGCTATCGTGGCGTCATCAGAAGTACGGATTATTGCGATAACCTCATCAATATCTGCAATAGCAAGCAGCAAACCCTCTACCAAATGCAGCCGCTCAAGGCGCCGCGCTAACCGAAACTCAGTGCGGCGCCTGGTCACCTCAAGCCTGTGATTCACCCAAACGCGCAGTAAATCCAAAAGGTTCAGAGTTTGCGGCTGCCCATCAACAAGCGCCACATTATTAATGCCGAAAGATTCCTCTAGCGGGGTGGTTCTGAATAACTGTTCTAGTACCGCCTCAGGGTCGAAACCGGATTTCACTTCGATAACAATTCGTAACCCGTTTTTCCGGTCGGTAAGGTCTTGGATAGAGGTGACGCCCTGAATTTTCTTGCTCTTAACCCCGTCTGCGACTTTGTCAATTATCTTTTCTGGGCCCACCAAGTAAGGCAACTCTGTGACGATAATGCCTTTTCGTTTCGGGGTAATATTCTCGATTTTAGTCTTGGCACGCGTACGAAAAATGCCCCGCCCAGTGCGGTAAGCCTCCCGAACCCCCTCCAATCCAACAATTCGCCCCCCGCTGGGTAAGTCCGGGCCCGGAATAAAATCCATCATATCTTCCAGCGTCGAATTAGGGTGCTCCAACAGGTGCCGCGCCGCCGCGATAACCTCTTGCAAATTGTGCGGCGCCATATTAGTGGCCATTCCAACCGCAATGCCAGAGGTGCCATTAACTAAAAGGTTAGGAATAGCTGCTGGCAATACGGTTGGCTGTTGTTCCTTGTTATCATAAGTGGGGCCGAAATCTACAACATCCTCACCTAAATCCTTATTCATGGCGGCTGCTGCGGCTGCCATTCTGGCTTCGGTATATCGGGCGGCAGCGGGGCCATCGTCCAAAGACCCAAAATTGCCGTGCCCATCAACTAACGGTAATCTAAGCGAGAAATCCTGGGATAACCGCACCAACGCATCGTAAATAGCCATATCGCCATGCGGATGGAGTTTCCCCATCACCTCACCAACCACACGCGCCGATTTCACATGCGCCCGATCCGGCTGCAAGCCCATTTGTGACATCATATATAATATGCGGCGTTGCACAGGTTTTAGTCCATCGCGGGCGTCAGGCAAAGCGCGCGCATAAATTACCGAATAAGCGTACTCCAAAAATGACGCTTCCATTTCTTCGCTAACGTCAATTTCCACCACATTTTCGGCAGTTTCCGCTACTTCCGTGACCGGCATAAGCCCACGTTAGCAGCCCAAGGCCCGCGCCACGGCATAGCAGCGCCCGGAATTGGGCAAGTGTCGTCCACTTAGCGCAACGGCGAGGCACAATCAGCGCAGCAAGAATACCGATAGTTATCAGTATCGGTGCGCCTATCGGGCGCTCAGGCTTTGGAGTAGTGAAATGGAAGTATGTCTAGGGCCGCCAGCGAGCTACCAAACGACCTGCGTAATGAGATATCGCGGGCCGGTTACTATCCGGCTTTGGTAACGCAAATTGTCGAAACAGCAATAGGCGGCGAAACGGTACTAAATTACCTTTTGCAATCCGAAACCACTTTCGCGGAAACAATTAGGCGGCACTTAACCGTATTAGTGCTCACGCCTACTCGCTTGATTGCGGGGCACGTTGACGACGTCGAGGCTGACCAGGATTCGCCCGCGCAGGCAATGGGCACCACGGATGCCATCCCGATATCCCAGATTCGTTCCGTTGGCCTGACACACATCATCTCGAACCCTGCGGGCACAGCCCATGACGGCCGCACCGCAACCCTTGATGGACGTAACGCTACCCATGATGGCCGCAGCTCGCACGCGCCCGACCAGCCCACCGCCGAACTCGCCGAGCTAACCCTGGCGGTAAATTGGGGGGCTGCCTCGCGGTTCGAGATGGGGCAGGCCACCTGCGGTGACCCCGGTTGCGAGGGCGATCACGGGTATTTGGGGGCGATAACGCCCGATGATTTGGTGGTGCGGGTCGCGGCAGCGGCTGAGGGCGCCGAGGCCATCGAGAAAGCGCTCGCTTTCGCGCGGGCGCTGTCAGCGGCGACGGCAGGAACCAGCAAAGCAGGCGTTTCGTATAGCGGGAGATCCAGTGAGCCAGGCGTCTCCGGAGTAACAGCCAGCTCAGGTGGAACCACCAAACCGCGCCGGGCCACCGCGCAGCGACACGGTAGCGAAGCGACCTCAAGGTGACCCACCACGCCCACACACAAGCCCTCGCTACCGCCGACCCCGACTTTGACGCGCCGGATTACAGCCCCGGTTCGCTGGCGGCAGTGTTGCCTGCCGTGGCGGGTGCGCTCGGAGTTTCCGGGGTGACGGGCACGGGTCTCGACTACGCCTCTTGCGCCGCGCACTTCCAGATGCCGTGCTCCCAGGCTGCGGTGGTGGTGCTTTGTGACGGCTTGGGGTATGAGAATCTGGCACAGCACCGGGCGTACACGCCTTACCTACGGTCACGTTTTGCGCTGATTCAGGTGTTGCGCACGGCTTTCCCCTCGACCACAGCGGCGGCGCTGTCGAGTTTCGGAACCGGGACCGCGCCCGGGCTGACCTCGCTGGTTGGCTACACGCTGCGGGTGCCAGAGTCGGCCGGTGCGCAGGGGATGGGCCAGGAAACGCCCCGGCCTGCGGGGACGAGCCGGGCGACGGGCACGAGCCGACCAACCGCCACAAACCGACCGGCGGCCACGAACCGACCTGCCGCCACAATCCGACCGGCGGGCATGGGCCCGGACACGCGCACGGGCACGCTAGCGAACCTAGTGTCGTGGACCCAGCAACCCAACCCCTCAAAGATCGCCTCAGCGAGCGGCAACCAAGGCGCACCCCCATTCGCGGTGCCGCCACAAGAGTTTTGCCAAGAGCCATCCATATTTTCGATAATGGTGGCGGGCGGAATAAACGTGCTGACTGCCGGGCCAGCGAAATTCGCCGGATCAGGATTAACGAAAGCGGCTTTCGACGGCGGGAGTTTCATTCCAGATCAGTCGCTCAAAGGCCGCGTGAATGACGTGGTCAACTTCATCCGAAAACCGGGTGCAACACCAAAATGCGCGTATTTGTATTGGGGTGATTTGGACAAAAAAGGTCACGGATTTGGGCCTGATTCCCCTGAGTGGACGGCTGCGCTAACACAATTCGATTCCGAATTTGAGCGTTTAGTGGGTTCTTTGCCGCCGGGTACTGTAGTGGTATTGACCGCTGATCACGGGCAGGTTGCCGTTGACTTTAGCCAGCAGGTGGATGTGGCGGCGGATCCGACCCTTGCTGAGGGTGTGGCATTGGTGGGCGGGGAGCCGCGCGCTTTGCACATTTATGTTTCGGACACGACGGAGCCGGGGGTTGTGGCGCAGCGGTGGCGCGATGTTTTGGCGGGGCGCGCGGTGGTTTGGGCGCGGGAAGAGGCTATTGCTGCCGGTTTGTTTGGGCCCGTGGCGGTCCAGGGTGGGGCGGCGGCGCGCGTGCGCCCGTGGATCGGCGACTTAGTGGTGGCCGCTGTGGGCGGCACTACGATTGTGGATTCGCGCACTCAGACGGCGGATTCGCTCAAGCTAAAGGGCGTACACGGCTCATTAACCCCCACCGAAATGCGAGTGCCGCTGCTGATTACGATAACCTGAAACTACTCTTTCGAGCCGAATACGATTTCATCCCAAGTTGGCACCTGGGCGCGATTGCCGCCTCGGCCACCCTTTCGAGCCGCCGCTTTACCGCCGCCAACCGCCTTAGGGGCACCCGCCCCGGCACCGACTACTACCTGAGCAGTGGCACCCGACTTTGGCCGCGTGTTGTCAACCTCCAAAAGCGGCAGCGCCATAGTTTCGGACTTGCCCGCCTGCCACCGATTGAGGGCCACAATGGCCGCAACGTCACTGTTCACCTCGTTGGTGCCGTTGCCTTTCTGTGCTACACCGCCAGCCGATCCAGGCGCAGTGTGATCGCCAGAAGCAGAGCGCCGCCCAGCGATCCGGGCGCCCACCCGGCCACCGCGCGCACTCTGAACCAGCCCAGACGCAGCGCCAACTGCCGTGCGCAACGGCGCCGGAGCACCGCTGACGGCAGGTTCTGGAGTGCGGGCCAGGGGCATTTCCGTGACCTCGCCAGCTTGGCCTGGCGCGGCGGCCTCGTTGGCAACAGGGTCGGCCTCTTGGGTAGCTCCAGTGGCGCGGCGGGCCGATTTTTGCCCGAACAACGACGGCACCCCGAGCAGCGAGGGGGTCATAGGATCATCGGCCAGGGAGAGCCAGCGGGCCTCATCATCCAAAGCGGTTAACACGTTTAGTTTGTGGTCATACGTCCAACGCGCAAAGTGGGCGCGGTTCGGTTCCCCGTCAAAGTGGAGTTCCACGAGCCAAGGTGCGCCAGCCTCACGCCGAGCCGCCCAGGTAACGGAATCGGGCGAAATACCCCGCGCGTGCAGACGCCCTGCCACTAATTTGTCAATCGTTTGGGCGGTGCCCGATTGTCCCTTAATCTGATGGCCCTTGACCCGAGCAATAATGTCTGCCCGCTCGGCAATAATGGGCCGTTCAAATCGTAAAATCTGTTCCAGCGACAAGTCGGAAATCAGGGCGAGTTCCGCCGCAGTGTCACCAAGACGCAACCGAACCTGAATCTCACGAGGCGTAGAAAGGTTCAAATCGCGGCGCTCCGCAGCGGCCTGTGCCCCTGGGCTGCCAGCCGCAGCCAAGGCCGAACCGCCACTATCAGAAACGCTTAGTTCACCCACAAGCACATCATTACCCCAAATATGGTTAAAATCACGGAACATTGGCCGGTGCGCCGTAGTTTCTTCCTATAATTGTCACATGATTGCGAAGCCGTGCACGGGCCAACCTGAATCAACCCCCGGCGGCGCGCCAGACGACCAAGACTGGGATTACGGCCAGTTGCGAGATTTTGCGACCGAAATAGCGGTAAGCGCAGGGGAGATAATCCGGCAAAACCGCCCAGCCCAAGTTTCTGTTTCCGCCACTAAATCATCGCCAACTGATCCGGTAACTGAAATGGATCGCAGGGTGGAGGATTATTTGATTGGTCGAATAACTACCCAGCGCCCCTTTGATGGAATACTTGGCGAAGAGGGCGATTCTAAAGCAGGAACGAGTGGGCTAACTTGGGTTATTGATCCCATTGATGGCACGGTGAATTACTTATATGGGGTTGCCTCGTACGCTGTTTCTGTTGCGGTAGTGAAGGGGCCGGTAAATCCGCTCGAATGGACGGTTGTGGCCGGTTGCGTTCATTCCGTGGTCACGAACCGAACCTGGGCGGCGGCGAAAGGGTTAGGGGCAACAGTTAATGGCGAACCTATAACGCATAGGCCCGCTGTTCCATTAGCGAAATCATTAGTTGCCACCGGGTTTGGTTATGCCGCGAATCGGCGCGCCGGGCAAAGCAGGGTATTAGCGCAGATATTACCGAAGATTCGTGACATTAGGCGGCTCGGTTCGGCTGCGATTGACATTTGTATGCAGGCCGAGGGCACGGTTGATATGTATTATGAGCGTGGCTTGCAGCCGTGGGATTTGGCGGCGGCCACGCTAATCGCGGCGGAGGCGGGGTCGGAGGTTACCGGGTTGCGGGGCCTGCCCGCCTCGGAATTAATGACTGTGGTGGGGCGCGGGCCTGCGGTTTTAGAATTGGTGACGCTGCTGGAGCAGGGAGGTGCTGACAATCCGAACGAGTAGTTTGGGCCGGAATGTGAAGCTCAGCGCGCCACGCTTGGAATCTGGGCGGTGAATCAGGCATAATTCGCCCGTGCGGTGTAAATGTAATATGCACCCAACCGACTTACCAGCAGGAGAATAATTGCATGGCAACCGATTATGATGCCCCAAGGAAAACCGACGAAGAGGTCGAGCCGGATTCAATTCAAGAATTACAGTCGCGGCGCTCCGACGCTTCAAAAAGCATTGTAGATGAAGATGAAGTGCAAGCGGCTGAGGATTACGAATTGCCGGGCGCGGATCTGAGTGGGGAAGAATTAGCGGTGCGGGTACTCCCGGCCCAAGCCGATGAGTTCACCTGCTCAAGCTGTTTCTTGGTGCATCATAAATCGCAGCTTGCGGAAGAGAAGAACGGCGAAAAGGTCTGCACCGAGTGTGCGGGCTAATGCAAAACCCGGTCGAAATCCTCATCCAAAAACTGAATCCAAACGCCCAGATTCCCGCCTACGCCCATCCCGGTGATGCCGGGGCTGATTTGGTTTCGACTATTGATTGCGAAATACCGCCCCTGACGCGCGCAATGATTCCAACTGGTTTAGCGATAGCGCTTCCGGCTGGCTATGCCGCCTTTGTGCATCCCCGGTCGGGATTGGCCGCGAAGCAAGGTGTCACTACGCTAAATGCGCCTGGCACCATTGATGCTGGATATCGTGGGGAAATTCAAGTGATCCTATACAATAGCGACCCTGAAACTAAAGCGAGCATAAAGCGTGGGGATCGGATAGCGCAGTTGGTTATTCAAGAGGTGGCAAAGGCGCGTTTCATCGAAGCGGAACGGTTGCCAGGCTCGGATCGTGGGCAGGGGGGTTTCGGTTCGACCGGGGTTGGTTCGGTCGGGGTTGGTTCGACTAAGCTGGGGGCGGGCGCCGATGTCGCCCCGAAACCTACACCGGAGAAACGCCCAACACGAGCCGCTTGAGGTGGCTTTGACATATGATGGCCTATAGTTACGGAAAAATGTAAGTTTTCTAAGGAGCCGACAGTGCCAATCTTCCGCCGCAAGCCGCAGGCCGCCGCATCCGCCCCCGTCGCGGCACCGCAGGCTGCCGCACCCACGCCCGGTCCCGTAACCTCGCCGCTGGCTACTGACGCCGAAGCGGCCACGCCCGCGAACCTCGTGGCGGGCGGCGCGATTGCGCAGGAGGGCACGCTGCACGGCCCTTTCGATGCGGGGGTGGAGCCGGAGGGCATTGGGCCGCAGGTGGATTTGGGGTCGCTTAAGATTCCCGCCGTGGCCGGTATGCAAGTACGGTTGGAGATTGATCGCGCAAGTCAACTTGTCACGGGCGTCACTCTGATTCTGGCGCAGCCCAGCGGAATCTCAAACATGCAGCTTCAGGCGTTCGCTGCCCCGAAAACTGACGGCATTTGGGATGAAATCCGTGAAGAAATTGGGGAAAGTATCCGAACCTCTGGGGGTAGCGTGGATGATGTGCCTGGGGTGTTTGGGCGGGAATTAATTGCCCGCATCCCAGGGCAACTCCCGAACGGGGCGGCAACCACGCAGGCTGTTCGATTTCTTGGGGTGGACGGCCCGCGTTGGTTCCTGCGCGGGGTTGTGACCGGCCCGGCTGCGCTGGACGATAAGGCGGCCAAGATTCTGGAAGAGGTTTTCCGGCGCACTGTGGTGGTTCGGGGTGACACGCCTCGGCCTCCGCGTGACCTGTTGGCGCTGACTCTGCCCGGCCAAATCGCCGCCGCTGCGGCTGAGGCGCAGGCGGCTGCGGACGCCAAGGCTCGGCCCACGCTGAATCCGTTTGAGCGCGGCCCCGAAATCACTGAGATTCACTAGATGGTTGAGGTGCAATCTGGGCCGGGGGGCGCTCGTGGGCTGCGGGCGGTTACGGAGTCCGATTTCAACGCCCTCGATGCGATGGGCGGTATTCGCGGCTTGGTGGAAGCGGTTTTGCCCGGCCTGATATTTATCATTCTGTTTTCGGTAACCCACGAATTGGTTTGGGCCTTAGCGGCGTCGCTTGGGGTTGCCCTGCTAACGGTTATTGCTCGGTTAGTGCAGCGCAGTTCTTTGCAGCAGGCTTTGGGCGGGATTTTCGGCATAGTTATTGGGGCGATTTGGGCGTGGCGTTCCGGGGAGGCCACCGATTTCTTTGCTTTCGCGTTGTGGCAAAACGCGGCTTATCTGGTTGCGGTGCTGATATCCCAACTAATTGCCTGGCCTGCCGTAGGGGTGGTTATCGAGTTATTGCGGTTTAGTGGTGCCATGCGGGATAAGAACGCCGATGATTCCTCAAGTGAACCCGCTGCCGTGATTGAGGGCGCAGGTGCTCCGCTGCCCGACGCGGCAGAAGAGGAAGGCAATCCCTTTGCCGGTTTCGGCGCCTGGCGTCAGGACAAGAACCTGCTGCGCCGCTACCGCCTCGCCACTTGGTTCTGGATAGGGCTGTTTGCGGTGCGCCTGGCCGTGCAGGTGCCGTTGTTCTTGGGGCAATCGGTGGGCTGGCTGGGTGTGGCACGTTTGGTGATGGGCGTGCCGCTGTGGGGGTTGGTGCTGTACCTGACCTGGGCGGTCATTCATGGCGCTCACCGGGGCGCGGTAGCACATCGAGGCGCGGCAGCTACCGAGGCGTCTAGCGCGGGCCTGGTGCCAGGGTCTCACACGGTTTCAGAATAGGATTCTACATTGATCGGGATAGTAGATTACGGGGCCGGAAACCTGAAAAGCGTGCAAAATGCGTTAGCGTTTATCGGCGCCGAATACTTCATCACTTCAGAGAGCACCGAACTGGCTGCAGCACAGAAGGTAATACTGCCCGGGGTAGGTTCTTTTGGTGATGCCATGAACTCACTTAGAAAAGATAATCTCGATACTGCTATCCTTGACTTTATTGCCACCGGCAAACCCTTTCTAGGCATATGTTTGGGTTTGCAAGTGCTATTTGAAGAGAGCGCCGAATCTCCCGGCGTCCCCGGTTTAGGGGTGTTTGCAGGTAAAGTATCCCGATTTCCGGCTGGCACTGGCCTCAAAGTTCCACACATCGGATGGAATAGCCTAAATATTCGCAAACCGAACGGAATCCTAACCGATATTCCCGACCAGAGTTACGTCTATTTCGTCCACAGTTACTACGTTTGCGCTGCTGATCAGTCTATTGTTTCTGCCACCACGGATTACGGCCTGGAGTTTCATGCAGCCGTAGCCTCGGCAAATGTGCAGGCCACGCAGTTTCATCCCGAAAAAAGTGGTGATATCGGAATTGCCATGCTGCGAAACTTTGTAGAGCCTAGGGAGTAGTGCCGGTGCACGCGAAACGAATCATACCTTGCCTTGATGTGAAAGACGGCCGGGTGGTCAAAGGCGTAAGTTTCGTCAATTTAGTTGACGCTGGTGACCCCATTGCTGCCGCTATGGCATACAACGCGCAAAACGCTGATGAATTGGTGCTGCTTGATATTACTGCGACCCATGAAGGGCGTGGCACTATGGTTGATATTGTGCGCGGCGTTGCGGATTGCGTGTTTATCCCCTTTACAGTGGGCGGGGGGATAAGGTCGGTCGAGGACTTTCGCACCATGCTTGGCGCGGGCGCCGATAAAGTTTCCGTCAATTCCAGCGCCATTAAAGACCCCGCTTTAATTGCGCGCGCGGCCGATAAGTTCGGCAGCCAATGCGTAGTTTGCGCCATTGATGCAAAGCGGAATGAAAAGGGACGATTTGACGTATTTTTAGCAGGCGGTCGGATAAACACTGGCCTTGACGCTTTGGAGTGGGCACAGCGGGCGGTGGCGCTTGGGGCTGGGGAAATTCTGCTCACCTCGATGGACGAGGACGGCCAGAAGGCGGGCTACGATTTGGATTTAACTAAGGCCATCGCCGAGGCAGTGGCCGTGCCAGTTATCGCATCAGGGGGCGCTGGGCAGTTGAGCGATTTCGCCGATGCCCTCACCGTTGGCAGCGCGGATGCTGCCCTCGCCGCTTCTTTGTTCCACTTCGGGGAACTAACGATTCCGCAGGTCAAAAACTACTTATCAGCCAGAAGTATCCCGGTGCGGAAGTAACCGCGAGCCGTTCGACGCCGTCCCGTGCCAACCAGCGCCAATGGCGGACCTGCGCAGCGAAGCAATCCGTGTTTCACCGCGCCCAGACCCAGATCGGGTCGCAGCATCAAGCAGCATCAGAACGAGTTCCTGCCCAAGCTATTTGCGCCAACCGCCGCAAAGGATTGCAAATCGAATCGATCTACGCTAACCTTATCGAAACGATTCGATTTGAGAGCAGACCGAGGCGAACAGCAACACCGAGCCAAAGGTTCGCGGTGGTCGAGCCGCCGCAGACGGTCCGACGCAAGTGGCCCTGGCTTGGGGTAAGGGTGAGACCCCGGGCCGAGC
>JAITCS010000159.1 GCA_031282935.1 Cellulomonadaceae bacterium | reverse complement strand
CCACCGTGTTCGCCAGGTACTCAACCGACCCGCCCTCTTGGTGGGAGGAGGAAATGTTCAGCAGTAGCGGCATTGTCGGCCACGGCTCGTGATCCGGCCTTTCCGCTGGAGGTTTGCCGAGCACCGAAAGGGTGGTCACCGATGCCGCGCCCTGGCGGAGCGCCGTGCCCAGGCAGTCAGACCCGGTGTCGCCACCACCAATGATCACCACGCTCTTGCCGTTCGCGTTCGGCACCGCTCCCGAGTTCGGGCTGCCCGCCACCTCCCGGTTCGCGGGCACCAAGAAATCCATCGCAAAATGGATGCCCTGCAAGTCACGGCCCGGAATGTTCAAGTCAATCGGAACCGTCGAGCCGATTGCGCACACCACTGCGTCGAACCGTCTGCGCAGGTCGGCCCACGTGATGTCCGCCCCGATGGTCGTGTTCGGGCGGAACCGGGTGCCCTCTGCCTCCATCTGGGCGATCCGCCTGTCGAGCAGGTGCTTCTCCAGCTTGAAGTCTGGGATCCCGTAGCGCAGCAGGCCGCCAATCGCGTCTGCGCGCTCATAGACCACAACCGTGTGCCCAGCCCGAGTGAGCTGCTGCGCACAAGCGAGGCCCGCCGGACCGGAGCCGACCACTGCCACCGTTGCACCGGTTAAGGTCGCTGGCACCAGCGGTTCCAGGGCCTCGGCGAACTCGTGGTCCGCGATGGACATTTCGACGTTGCGGATGGTGACTGGAGGCTCGACGATGCCGAGCACGCACGAGGACTCGCAGGGGGCCGGACAGATTCGCCCGGTGATTTCGGGGAAGTTGTTGGTGACGTGCATCCGGGCGCTGGCATCGCTCCACTGGCCGCGCCAAACGAGGTCGTTCCACTCGGGGATCAGGTTGCCGAGCGGGCACCCGAAATGGCAGAACGGGACGCCGCAGTCCATGCAGCGGCTGGCCTGCTCTTTTATGAACGGGTGGTGAGTTTCGCCCTCGGGCAGCGGCTCGTGAGTGTCGCACCAGTCGGACACTCGCACCTCAACGGGCCGGTCAGGGAGGGTTTGCCGTTCACGGATTTTCTGGAAGCCGTTCGGGTCAGCCATGGAAAACCTCCTGTGCTAAAACTCTAGGTGCTAAGACGCCCTGTGATAATAATGCTCTGGGTGTTGGGCGCGACGTGCTAATGAGGCCCTGGATGCTAATGCGCCAAGCCGAATGTTTCACGTGAAACATTTTCATTTTACATTCGCCTCGATTGGGACTCTTGCCTCACGGCGGGAAACTTCAGTGGACTCAGCCAGTTCCCCCTGCTCTACAAACACATCGAAACTCTCATCGGCACCCAAGTCGCCCGAAGTTTCGTCAGTGCCATGATCACCGGCACCGTGTTCCCCGGCGGCAAGTTCCCCGGAGCGCTTGTTCTCGTTGGCCACCTTGAGGGAGGCAGGCGCATTTTTGCCGTGCGCAGTGGAAAGCATTTCCGACCAAAGCTCTTGGTTCCAGTTGTCCTCAGTCATTGGGTTTCCAGCCGCCCGTGCGGTTTTCAGTTCATTCCGAATCGCGGCCCAACCTGTCGGCTGAATTCTGGTGAAACGTGATCGAGCAGCCGCAGGGTCAGCCAACAATTCGGCGGCAATGTGCGAGCCAGTCATTTCAGAGTGTTTTTGCAACAATCCCGAAATGATCTCCCATTCTGAATCACTATCATTTATTTGCGAAAGCGGAACCACCGACGGGCTATAACCTGAAGGGCAAGTTTCAGTGTGCAATTCCGAATTGACCACCCCAGGGCGCATGTCCAAAACGTAGGCCGTGCCGCCTGACATGCCCGCCCCGAAATTGCGGCCGGTGGGGCCCAGCACCAACACCGTGCCCCCGGTCATGTACTCGCAACCGTGATCGCCCACGCCCTCGGCCACCAGGGTAGCCCCGGAGTTGCGAACCCCGAAACGCTCTCCAACGCGACCGCGCAAATACACTTCGCCACTGGTTGCCCCGTAGGCGATGACGTTGCCCGCGATCACGTTGTCGTGCGCTGCAAACCCCGCACCGACCGGCGGCGAAGCGCAAATTACCCCACCCGAGAGCCCTTTGCCGAGGTAATCATTGGCATCTCCGACCAACCGCAAAGTGATTCCGCGCGGCAAGAAAGCTCCAAAGGATTGCCCGGCCGAACCCGTCAAAGTGAAGTCAATGGTGCCTGGAGGCAACCCCTCACCGCCAAACCGCTTGGTCAATTCATGCCCGAGCATAGTGCCCACAGCCCGGTTCACGTTGCGCACCTCGAACGGAGCGGTGATCTGAGGCGCGGTGAAACCACTAGCCGCCCCGAGTGCAGGCCCGGCCGCGGCGATAAGGGCGTTATCCAGAGCAGCCTCCAAGTGGTGCTGCTGAGCCTTAACCTGATGCAAAGCCGAACCAGGAACCGGGGTCGCCTGTTGCAATATCGGAAGTAAATCTAAATTATCCGCCTTGAAGTGCGCAACTAATTTGTGGGTATCAAGCACTTGTGTTTGACCCACGGCTTCCTCTAAAGTTCTGAAACCTAAAGACGCCAATATCTCGCGCACTTGAGCCGCTAACAACTCAAAGAAATTAATAACATATTCGGGTTTGCCAGCGAAATTCTTACGCAATTCCGGGTTCTGGGTGGCAATTCCGGTGGGGCAAGTGTCCAGGTGACAAACTCGCATCATCACGCAGCCCATCGCCACCATCGGAGCCTGGGCAAAACCGAACTCCTCCGCGCCCAACAAGGCCGCCACCACCACATCCCTGCCGGTACGAAGTTGCCCGTCAACCTGAACCGTGATCCGGTCGCGCAAATTGTTGGCCACCAAGGTCTGCTGAGTTTCCGCCAGACCAATCTCCCAAGGCGTGCCCGCGTGCTTCAACGAGGTCAGCGGGGCCGCGCCGGTGCCGCCGTCGTGCCCGGAAATCAGCACCACGTCAGCTCTCGCTTTGGAAACCCCGGCCGCGACCGTTCCCACCCCGAACTCGGAAACGAGTTTCACGTGAATCCGAGCGCTCGGGTTGGCGTTTTTGAGGTCGTAAATCAACTGCGCCAAATCTTCAATGGAGTAGATGTCGTGGTGCGGCGGCGGGCTGATCAAGCCCACGCCAGGGGTGGAATGGCGCACCTCAGCCACCCACGGGTACACCTTGGCGTGCGGCAACTGGCCACCCTCACCAGGCTTCGCGCCCTGGGCGAGCTTGATCTGAATATCATCGGCGTGCGTCAAATACTCTGCGGTGACCCCGAAGCGACCGGAAGCCACCTGCTTCACCTTTGAGCGCAAAGCCGGGTCGTACAACCTGTCGGGCCGTTCGCCGCCCTCGCCCGTGTTGGAACGGGCACCCAAGGTGTTCATGGCGATGGCCAGAGTTTCGTGGGCCTCTTTCGAGATGGAACCGAAACTCATCGCCCCTGTGGAGAACCGCTTTACTATCGAACTGACCGGCTCTACCTCATCGAGCGGTATCGGCTCCCTGTCGGGCGCAAACCCCAGCAACCCGCGCACGGTCAATAGCCGCTTTGAGGAGTCGTCAATCAATTCGGTGTATTTTCGGAACTGGTCAGGTGAGCCAGACTTTGTGGCCTGCTGTAACCAAAAGACTGTTTCCGGGTTGAACAGGTGGTCTGGGCCGCTGCGCCGCCACTGGTATTCGCCGCCGTCCTCCAAAGGGACTTGGTTGTTGGGGCCAGATTTCGGATATGCGCGCGCGTGCCGGGCCTCAACCTCAGCGGCGATCACGTCCAGGCCCACGCCGTCAAGACGCGAGGTAGTGCCGGCAAAGTGCTTGTCAATAACTTTCTTTGACAACCCAACGGCTTCGAAAACTTGGGCACCGCGATATGACATAATCGTGGAAATACCCATTTTCGACATCACCTTTAGTACGCCTTTGCCGAGGGCGTAAATGAGGTTCTTCACCGCCTGCTCAGGGGTCACTTCAAGGTAGCCGCGCCGCGCCAAATCCTCCACAGTTTCCATGGCCAGATACGGGTTGACGCAGGCGGCACCATACCCAATCAGCAAGGCCACATGATGAACCTCGCGGACATCCCCGGCCTCCACAATCAAGGAGATTCGGGTGCGCGAGTGTTCTCGCAGCAGGTGGTGGTGTACGGAGGCGCACAGCAAAAGCGAAGGAATGGGGGCGAACTGGGCGTCCCCGTGCCGGTCGGAGAGGACGATTTGAGTGGCGCCCATATCTATCGCGGCGTCCACTTCCGCCCAAATTTGGCGCAGGCGTTTGCGCAAAGCGTCGCCGCCCCCCGCCACCGGGTACAGGCCCCGAATCGTGTGGGATCGGAAAACACCCTCCACCCGCTGGTCGCGCGCGATGTGGACGATTTGCGCCAGTTGATCGTTGTCAATTACCGGAAATTTGAGAACCACTTTCCGGGCGTGTTCGGGGTAATCCACCAAGATGTTCGGTTCTGGCCCAATGGCACTGCCCAGCGAGGTTACTAATTCTTCCCGAATAGCATCGAGTGGAGGATTGGGGCCCTGGGCAAACATTTGCGTGAAGTAATCGAACAGCAGTCTCGGCC
>JAITCS010000127.1 GCA_031282935.1 Cellulomonadaceae bacterium | reverse complement strand
CTCAGCACGAGAACCCATAGACAACCCTCTTCCCATACCCCCAAATCCTCAACCCCACGCGGGCATCTTTATTTGAGGCATCGAACCCGTTTCGCGGGCAATAAATATGAGGCTAGTCGTAGGATCGGATACGAGATCGCGGTATGATATAGTATTTCCATGACTACAACCAGAGGCAAAGAGTAGTACGTGGCACCTTGGCGAGAAGAAGATCACCCTCGTGGATATCATGGTCATTTTGTTACAAAAGCGTTAGGTGACGTTGGATCTGCGTTTCTTGACGCGACAAAAGCCGCTGGCGCGTAATTGGCGAGCCGCGCCAGAGCGGTAGGTAAGGCTTTCGCGGGTGCTGCTACAGCTGTCCCCGCAGCGGTTGGGGTGTATTACACGACCATCTTTGGTAGGGTATATCGCCGACCAATCAATGCTGGAGCGCAATCCAGAGATGACTACGGTAAGTTACCTGAAGCGCTTGGGAATGAAAGCAATTTCCCTTCTTGGATAATGCCACTATCTGTCACGACTTGGAATCACATTTTGGATGGGCACTCGCCTGAATCCACATATCGCGATACTGACAAGTTCATTGATGGAAGTACAGAAGCTATAGTAGCGGCGATATTTAACGCAATACCATGGAGTGAATTGGAACTCCGAAATGGCGATCCTCAATTCCACTATTCCTATTTCAACGGGCAACGAATCAGAATCTTTTTCCAGTATGTTTACGGAACGGGGAAATGGGAGATAACGTCAGTTCATCCCTACCTGAAAGACATTGTTTCTACTCACTTCAGCCGGAGGTAACAAGCACTTATGGAAGCGAAAGATTTTGAAACCTACGAGGATATGATAGCGTGGGAGAGAGAGCTGGAAGGGCGAATTGCGAAACAGGTGGGCGAATTGCCTGACTATTTGGCTGAGGATGTATTCATTTCAGAACATGCTGGAGAGTGGGCTTTGGCTGCACTTCAGATTCTCCGATACGCCTTTGCTAAGGAAATTCCGGTGGATGCCGATTTGGTAAAACCAGCTATTGACTTTTGGGGCAACATGTTCTTTAGCAACTTTAACTCACTTCTATTTGCGGGGCGTTGGCTGTCCTCCAAGCAAATAGAGGAAGTATTCGAGGTTGGGCTTATGCCGGGCCGTGGTCAACTCTCCAACCCAAGTGAGTCTTTAGCAGACTATTCAATTTTCCCTAGCCCCTAGCGTTGGTGATCGAAACCGCTTATGCAGAGTGTTTTAGCGGTTGGTTATGCGGCCCAAGACTACGGGGTGGCTGGCTCCGGTTGCGCTCGGCACGTTATTGGGCTGCCCTTCGAGAGTGTATTTGCCCAAGATGGCCATCGCTACGGCCTCTTTCGCCTCGGACGAGTATCCGAATTCCTCTTGGGTAATGATTTTGACACCAGGCAGGTATTGCCTAATCATTTCTAGTAGGGTGGCATTGTAGCTGCCGCCGCCCGCAATAATAACTTCGACATTATTGCTGGGGAATTGCAAGATTGCGTCTGCGAGGGATTTCGCAGTGAGAGCGGTGAGGGTAGCAACCCAATCTGCGGGCGCTAAATCATATTTTTGCACCAATTCATCGAACAACTGCACGCCGAAATCCTCACGACCCGTAGTTTTCGGATACGGCCTCGCAAAATACGAGTGTTTGAGCAATTCGGTTAACACTTGCTGATTGACATTGCCAGTTTTCGCCGTATCCCCATTCTCATCGTAAGGTTTCTGGTAGAAATGCTGCATTGCGGCGTCAATCAGCATATTTCCAGGGCCGGTATCAAAAGCCACAATATCATCTATGGAAGCGTTCCTTGGCAATACGGTAATATTAGCGATGCCACCAATATTCACGAATACCCGTTCTGCCTCGGCAGACTTATACAGTTGAAATTCGGTAAAGGGCACGATGGGGGCTCCCTGCCCACCTGCGGCGACATCGGCTTCGCGGAAATTGGTTACGACGGGGATTTTCACTTGCGCATATATTTCGGCTGGTTCCCCAATTTGCAATGTGGAAGGGTATTTAGCGTTTGGCGCATGATAAATGGTTTGACCATGATTGGCGATAAAGCCCAAGTCGTTTGCCTTTAGGTTGTGCTTTTCGAGCATCGCTAAGGCAGCTTGGCCATACAGTTTGCCCAATTCCACGTTAAGCTCGCAAAGCAAAGCGACATTACTCCGCTCAAGGCTCATGGCATCTTGCACCCGAGATATTGTGCTAGCCGGATAAGGATAGGTTTCAAAGTCGAGTAACTTGTAGGTCAAACCTTCCACTTTGTTATCGGGAAACTCGACTAACGCCACGTCAATGCCGTCTAGCGAAGTCCCGCTCATCATCCCGACTGCCAGCATCATTGCTCCTTAATTTAGTGAAATATCCTACGACTGTGACGGGCCACAAGATGATACTAGCATCACAGACCGGCGGTTTACGTAGCCGGGGTTTCGACGGGCGGCACTTGCGCTGCGGAGGTTAGTATCTGGAGGATTTCGTGGTGGATTCGTTTTCGGTTCGCTACTAGTAACTGGTTTTCTCGGGTGGGATGAACTCTGTTGCTGAGGATGACGATAAAGATATCCTTGCCTTTATCTATCAGTATGGAAGTGCCAGTGAAACCGGTGTGCAGAATTGAGGCACGCGAATTGAGGGAATCGCTGAATTGGCTGCGCGTATCAAAAGCAAGATAACCCAGGCTGCGCTTTATCTCGCCCTCGGGAGTAAGCGGCTCAAATAGTTTGGTTACAAGGTCGGGCGGCAAACACTGGTAACCGTCCAATTCTCCGCCGCGTAAAATCATTTGGGCGAAACGGCCAACATCGTCCGCTGTCGAAAATAGCCCTGCGTGACCAGCAGCGCCCCCCATTTGCCAACCGTTTTCATCGTGTACCTCACCCTGAATAACCCGCCCCAAATATGGGGATAATTCTGTTGGGGCGCACCTCGCCACTAAATCTGGCGTCAATTCGCAGCCGAAATAGGTGTCATTCATACCCAGGGGTTCAAATATCTGGCGCCGCGCCACCACGGAAATCGGCTCACCATAAATAGCCTCAACTAGAAACCCGAGCGCCACAAAACCAATATCGGAATAAGTAACCGAAACCCCTGGTGGCGCAACCAAATCAGCGCCGTATACTCGCTCCTTTATCCGGGCGATCCGCTGCGCCAAAGGCAGCGGGAATAAATCCGCTTGCACGCCCAACATTGCCGGTAAGCCACTGGTGTGGGTTAGCAGATGCTGCACTGTCACTTCGGGATGTCGAAATTCGGGCAAGATACTGCTAACTTTAGTATCAAGGGTTATCCGACCAGCGGCTACTAATTGCAGCACCAGAGTCGTAGTGACAATCACCTTTGTCAAAGAGGCACAATCGTATAGCGTTTCAAGAGAAACATCAAAGTTTTGGTCATAAGTGGTGCCGCCTACGCAAAACGAGTGCCGCTGCGACGCGGTGCCAATCGCTACAGTGGCACCGGGGAAATACCCAAGGGAAACCAAACCCCGGGACAACGATTGCAACTCCAACTGTTGCTCCGCGAGCATGTATCCTCCTTCAACGGCACACCAAACGACACACAAACAACGCACACCAAACGGGCCTCTAACCCCTAGCAACAGGCAACTTAGCGCCGCTCCAGGCTGCTTAGAATCATCAACGCCGAACCGGGGTCAATGAACTGGGCGGCCGCATATGGGTTGTCATCGGATGGCCAATTCACAAAGCAGGTGGTGTTGTAAGCCGAGAAGATCGGGCGCCCGCCCAGCAAAAGCACCGGGGATTCCGCGACCATCGCCTGTTGAATCTGGTGCAGGCCAAGCTCGCGAGCGGCAGGGTCAGGCGAGGTCATCATTGCCCGGAACCCCTCACCGGCTTGCTCATTGACAAAGCGGCCTAAGTTCCAGTCCCCGCGCTCCCCCATTGGTGCGAATCCGGCCATGCCCGGTTGGGCGATCATGTCCCGATACAGCCAGAACGGCCCAACTCCGGTGGTACCTGCGGCTCGCTGCGCGGCGTCGAAGTTCCGGCCGAAGGCGCGGTCGGTTGACCAAGTGCTCAGGTCGGTGGAGACCATTTCGGCGTCCGCACCCAGTACGGTACGCAAAGACTGGGCGACCATTGACGCCGAGGTCACATAGTCGGGCCATTCCGAGGGCGCGTAAATCACCAGATGAACTGGCGTTCCATCGGGGTATTGCAGGCCACCTTCCACCCCAACATTTTGGTAACCAGCCTCACGCAACAATTCCCGCGCGCCTTCGGCGTCAAAGGTGAGGGCGGCGTCCGCTAGGGTCGGGTCCTTGAATTGGTTGCCCGCTGCGAGCAGCCCGGTGGCCGAGGTGATCACATCGGCTTGGCCGTCAAACTCGGTGGCGTGCCAGGACTGAATGGCCCGCCACGCTTGCCGGTTAATGGCCATGTTCGCGGCCCGCCGGAACACCGGATCACTGAACGGCGCCTCTTGCGTGTTCAAATACATCATTTCGATGCCCAGGTCAGAGGGCGTCCACCAGACGTGGTGGGCGGGGTCGGCGGCCACGAACTGATCCATGTTTGGCAACGGTGATTGGGACCAAGTGGCTTCCCCAGAAATGAGGGCGTTTTCTAGGGAAAGCGGGCTTGAGTAGAAAATGTAGTTGACCCGCTCAGCGGCAGGCCCCTGTGGGTTTAGCCCGTTTCCGCCCCAGTAACCATCGCGCAGGCGCAGAATCACGTTCCCGGTGGTGAAGTTTTCCACCTCATATGGGCCAGTGATGGGCGCGCCGTTCATCGGGTCAGTCATCACGTCAGATATGGTGGCCAGATAAGCGCGCTGCAGAATCCGTTGGCCTAGCACGACGGCGAAATCGGTCAGGCGCTGCCGAGGCGTGCCGTCCGGGTTGATGAAACTTATGGTGACCGTGTTACCGCTCACCGTTATGTCGCCGAGGGAGCCAGTGGGGTCGAGCACCTGTACGCCGTCCAGGTCCGTGTCGCGCAGGGTCTCAAAGGTGGCGGCAATGTCATCGGCGGTGAATGGGGTGCCGTCAGACCAAGTCACGCCATCGCGGGCGGTAATGACCACTTGCGTGTAGTCGTCATTCCATTGGATGTCCGAGGCGAGCCACATTCTGATGTCCGTGGGATCGAGGCGATTGACGACGGCGAGCGGCTCGAACATGAGGCGGTTGTACGTGTTGCCCGTGCCAGCCGCGACCATAAACGGGTTGTCCGTTTGAACGTTGGTGGTAGTTGGCCCGCCGAAGCCGACGTTTATCGGGGTGTTTGCCGGGCACGCGGTGCCGTCACCGGCCTGATTGTTGGCGGTGGTTCCGCCGCCGCTGCCCCCGCCGTTGGCCGTGGCGGCCCCGGTCGGGGTCGCAGTACCTCCGGTGTTGCCCGTCCCGCACGCCCCGAATAGGAGCGCGGCCGAAGTTGTGAGCGCGGCAAAGGCGCCGATTCGTGTTGGTTTGGCTGGTTTCACGGTCAACTCCCTTGCTTTTGGGTTCGACGACGGGGTGGTTTCGACCAGGCTCAACCAACGGGGCGGGGTTTCGACAGGCTCAACCACCGGGGCGGGGTTTCGACAGGCTCAACCGCCGGAGCGGGGTTTCGACAGGCTCAACCGCCGCCGACCGGGTCAGGCGTGGTGCAGGTCCAGATCCGGGTTTTCGTCGAGGTTAATGACCGCCGTAGCGCCCGCTTTCATCTTGATGCCACGTTTCTTCAAGGCGCGACGCCGCTCGCCAGCCGACCGCAGGCGCGGGTTCACGTACTCGTCAATACCGAACTGGATCAGCGACAAAGCCGTACCCATGAGGGCCAGCAGCACGCCAGCTGGCACATACCACCACCACATGTTCGGGAAAGCGCCGTTGTTCTGCGCCCAGAACAGCACCGTGCCCCAGTTGAGCGTGGTCACCGGCAGGATACCGATGAAAGACAGTGAGGTGATACCGAGCACGCCGCCGAGGAACGAGGCCGAGAACGAACCGGCAAGCAGGACGACTAGGTTGGGCAGCATTTCCACGCAGATGATGCGCCACAGCGGCTCGCCGTTGGCTTTGGCGGCCTGGATGAACTCGCGGTTGCGCAGCGATAGGGTTTGGGCCCGCATCACGCGAGCACCACCCGCCCACGCCATCAGAGCCTGGATCGCCGCGATCAGCCCGATGGAGGGGCTGTCGAGTTGCGAGGTGATGATAATGATCAGCGCCAGGCCGGGCAGCACCAGGAACACGTTAGTGATGGCCGACAACGCTTCGGCGACCCAACCGGAAAGGAAGCCGGAGAGGATGCCCATCGTGGCCGCCACGAAAGACGAGATGAACGCCGCGATGATGCCGACGAGCATCACGTTGCGGGTGCCCCAGATGATTTGCGACCAGACGTCCTCGCCCATGTGGGTGGTGCCGAACCAGTGCGCCATGCTGGGAGCTTGGCGCAGTTGCATCCAGTCCTGGGTGTGCGGGTCGTAGCGCGCGATCAGCGGCGCGAAGAGCGCGACTAGCAAGAACATCAGCATGATGGACAGGCCGATGATGGACTTCGGGTTGAGGAACATCGCGAACGCGGTTTTGAAAGCGCGCAGCCCGTCGTGGACGAACTTGCGCTTCTTAGGCGGCGCCGGCTCCAGCACGGCTGGCATCGCGATTGTCGAAGGAGGATCAAAAGAAGATGAGGTAACCATTTCAGGTTAGCCTTCTGCT
>JAITCS010000112.1 GCA_031282935.1 Cellulomonadaceae bacterium | reverse complement strand
CGCTGGCGGGCGGGATATTGGTGGGCGGCCTCGGCACCGCGATCCACCGCAGCATCTATTTCGAGGTGCTGCCGCTTGGGTTAATCATAGGCCTGCTGTTGACGGCGGCAGTCGCTCTGCTGGCGCGCGCCGCTGGTGGCCCCGTCACCCTGCTCGCGTACGCGGTGGGACTGGTGGTCACAGTGCAACTACTCTCTCTGAACGCACCGGGCGGCTCGGTGCTTATCCTCGACCCGCGCGAAACTTCCGTGCGCCTGCCTTACCTCGGATTCGCATGGGCCATTGCCAGCTCGCTCATTCTGCTGCTCGCTTTTTTGCTGCCCCCAGCCTGGTTCCAGCGGTCTGACCAATGAGCGCCAAAACCAAGACAGGCCCAAAGACCGGCCTCAAGCACGGCAAGAACGAAGAGCCGCCCCCGCAACCCAAAAAGCGGTTCGGCCGCCGCTACCGGCGCGCTCAAGTTGTGGGCGGCATTTTCGGCGGGCTGATTGTGCTGTCCAGCGCCTATGTGGCCGCCAACTGGCTGCTGGCTGAGCGTGTCACCGCTGGCACCACAGTGGCGGGGATTGACATTGGCGGGCAGACCAAGACCCAAGCGATTGCCACCCTGGAGTCGGCATTGAGCCCGAGGGCGCGCGAGCCGATCCAGCTCACGGCGGGCCAGAACACCACCAACCTGGATCCGGTGGCGGCGGGCCTGAGCTTCGACGCCGACGCCACGGTGGGCAATCTGGTGGACTTCTCGCTGCGGCCCACTCGCCTGATTTCGCACATTCGCGGGGGCAGCCAAGAGGGGTTGCCGGTGGTACACATCAACGAGCAGCAGTTGACCCTCGCCGCGCAATCAGCTGCGCGGGCGCTCCATTCTGAGCCGCGCAACGGCACCGTGGTGTTCAGCGACAGCCGCCCGGTGGCGACGGAGGCGCAGGTGGGGCTTGAGGTTTCGCCGGAGGAAATCACCGAGGCGGTGCGGGAGAACTGGCTGCAACAGCCCGCCCCGTTTGCGCTCGTGGGCACCGAAACCAGCCCAGCGGTGAGCCAGGCGGCCACGGATGCCGCCTACACTTTGGCCCAGCATATCGTTTCACAGCCACTGACGGTGGTGCTCGGGCAGCAGCAGGTCATTTTGCCGGTGGCTGATTTGGCTGCGGCAACGACTTTTACGCCGACCAACGGGGAATTGGTACCGCAATTTCGGGGCACTGAGCTGAAACAGGCTATTTTAGATAAAGCGGATAACCTAATTCGGGAGCCGCAGAATGCACACATTGAACTTGTTGATAACGCCCCGGTTATTGTGGGCGGCGCGCCCGGCACTGACATTACTGAAGAATCCATAGTAGCAGCGATTTCTCAGGGCGCATTAGCCGCTGACAGAATCGCTAACGTTGAACTAATTGAGGTGGAACCCGAGATTTCGGTGGCCACTTTGGAGGCTCTCGGGGTTAGCGAGGTGGTTTCCTCCTTTGATACGCCACTAACGGCAAATGTGGTGCGCACAAATAACTTGAGGCGCGGAGCGGAACTAATTAACGGCAAATTGCTGCTGCCGGGTGAAACATTTTCTTTGTTGAGCGCGCTAAACCCGATTAACGCCGCTAATGGCTTTGGCCAGGCGGGCATTATCGTCAACGGGGTGCATCAGGACGGCATGGGGGGCGGGCTTTCGCAGTTGGCCACCACGGCTTACAACGCGGGCTTCTTTGCGGGTTTTGAGGACGTGGTACACCGGCCTCATTCGGTTTTCATTTCCAGATATCCGGCGGGGCGCGAGGCCACTATCGTAAATCCGTCACTAGATATGCAATTCAGAAACAATACCCCTTACGGCGCTCTAATTCAGAGTTGGGTGGCCAATAACAGGATACACGTGGCCATTTGGAGCACCCCCTATTTCCGGGTGGAAACCTCACAAAGCGCGCGCAGCAACGTGAGGGCAGCCACAACTAACACTTCTACGGCGGCGAATTGCACGCCGCAAAGCCCGGGCGCGGCCGGTTTTACGATAACTAATAGGCGACAGGTTTTCCGGCTCGACAATGACGCCCTGGTTATTGACGAATCGAATACTTGGACTTACCGGCCCGACAACGGAATCAGGTGCGCCAGTGGAGGCTAGGATGTTAGGATGCTAGGCCGAATCGAGCGGGAGTCCCCAGTTCACGCCGCCCTCGCCGCGCAAGCCGGGGGGTGGAGCGCCACCGCGCCCAGCGACGCAGGCACCTGGGATTCCGCCCCCACCCTTGGTGAAGAAATCCTTGACCTGGGCGGCATGACCGACACGTTTTCGGCCGTGGCTGAACTCGACGAACTAGCCGCCGTAGTCCAAATCGCCAACCCCGAGGCCCCCGACCCGCTGGTCGAGGACTACCTGCTTCGGGGCGAGCCGACCCTGATGCTGGTCGCCGCGCAGGCCGTGACCCCCGAATGGGTGTGGGTGCGATCCGCCGAGGCGGCCCGCGCTGACAGCGGTCGGTTCGTGATCGTGGACGAGGCGGGGTTGCGCGACGCCCGAGAAACGCTGCGCTCGTTCGGGGTGCCGCTGCGCGTGGTTTCGGGGCGAATGTCGGTGGCGGAGCGGCTGGAGAACACCGGGTTCGGCGGCTCGTTGGTGCTCGAACGCTCGCGCGTTCCTCACGGGCTAACTGAGGTGCCCGGGTCGCAGCGGCTCGCTGACCTGCCGCAGATTTGGTACGGCCTGGTTGACTCGCGGCTGGAGCCCCCCACTTTTGAGCGCCCTGCGCAAATCTGGCTCGCTTTCGGGCCCAGCAACGACAGGCGCGGCTCGCTGAGCGAAACCCTGCAAGTGTTCGCCGGCCTCGACCTGAACCTGACACACCTACGCTCGCAACGCGAGCCAGGGCGCCCGCACCACTTCTACTCCGCGTTCCGTTGCCCCACCAGTGATGTGCTGAACCAGTTGCGGGCGGCGCTGACCGACATGGGCGTGAAACACCGCGTGCTTGCCGTGCTTCCGGGCTCCGATTTCCGACCCGCACCGGTGGGCTTGACCCCCAGGTGGTCTTGATGGCCGGGTTAGTAAATCCGGTTCACCAAGGGTGCGCGGTGGCTTTTTTGGGGCCGGAGGGGACTTTCTCGCACCAGGCGGCACTCCAGGCCATCGCGGCGGTTGAGCCGGTCTGGGTGGTTTCGACAGGCTCAACCACCCTAGCCACCGAAACCACCGCAGCCGCCGCAGCCGCCGAGGCAGCGCAAACCCCTGAAACGGCGCCGCAGCAAAGTACCAATCAGACCGATCCGCCAGCGCTCCCAATCCCGGTGGCCTCCGTAGCCGAAGTATTCGCGGCGGTCAGCCAAGGCAAGGCCGACCTAGGCGTGGTCGCGGTGGAAAACACGGTGGAAGGCCCAGTGTTCGCCACGCTCGACGGTTTGATCGCCTCGACCGATGTGGTGGCCATTGGCGAAGTGATACTGCCCATCACATTCACCGCCTTCACTAAAGAACCCGTCCTGGCGGATGACCCGAGCCTCACCGAGGCCACCGCCCACCCCCACGGCCTGGCACAAGTGCGGCAGTACACTAGGGCGCACGGTTGGCACGAGGTGCCAGCCGCCTCAAACGCGGCGGCCTGCCGCGACATTACGCCAAACCAAGTCGCTTTTGGACCGGCGCTCTGCGGTGACTTGTACGGCTTGCAGGTGCTCAAAGAGAACGTGGCGGATTTCCCCGGCGCGGCCACCCGGTTCCTGGTGTTGGCCAAAAGAAGCACCGCGCAACCCCAACACTTTGCCTCGCCAAACTGGCGCACTCTGCTAGCTATCACCCCCCGCGCCACCGGGCCAGGGGTGCTCGCTCGCATAACCAAACAGTTCGCGCGCCGCAAACTAAACTTGTCCTCGCTGTTCTCGCGCCCACTTAAGGGCCAAAACGGGCAATACCTATTCGTGGTCACCCTCGACGCTCCGCCTTGGCAGCCCGAAAGCCGAGCTCTGCTGGCTGACCTGCTTGCCGCTGGCGATGCCGTCAAAACCCTCGGAGTTTGGCTGGCTAACTCTGATCACGCCACCATCGGCAGCGTGCTGCCCGGCTCCCTGCCTCCGGGGTCGGTGACGGGCGCCGACCCGGCGGGCGCGCTGGCCCAGGCGCTGCTGTGGTGAGCGGGGCGGCGTTGTGGTGAGCGAGGAACCGCTGTGGTGACCGGCGGTTTCGACACCGTTGCGGTTATCGGGTTGGGGCTGATCGGAGGCTCGGTGGCCCTAGCCTCGCGGCAGCGCGGGCACCGCGTGGTGGGCTTCAACAGGTCGGGCCGCTACCGCGATCAGATCGAGGCGGCGGGCATTGAGGTGGCGGAAACCATTGGCGATGCGGTGGCGGCAGCCGATTTGGTGGTGCTCGCGGTGCCTCTTCCGATGATGGGGCAGGTGGGCGCCGAGGTGGCGCGGGCCATCAAGCCGACCGCCACGGTGATAGACATCGGCTCGGTCAAGGCGCCCGTGCGCGCGGCCCTGACCGAGGCGGGTTTGGGCGAGCACTACGTGGCCACCCACCCGATGGCGGGCAATGAGCACAGCGGTTTCGCGGCTGCCGACGCGGACCTTTTGCGGGGCGCCCGCTGGGCGCTGACTGGTGCCCGCGACCCGAACCGGCAACAGGCCGTGGCCGAATACCTCACGAAAACTTTTGCGGCCAACCTAACTGAAACCACTGACACTACCCATGATGAGGTACAGGCTCTCATCAGCGGCCTACCTCATGTGCTCGCCGTGCAACTGCTGAACCAAACCGCCCAATCACCCCACCGCGACTTGGCGCTGAGCCTGGCCGCTGGCTCCTTCCGCGACGGCACCAGAGTGGCGCACACCGACCCCGAGCGCACCAAAGCGCTGGTCGAGGCCAACCCTGACGAGGTTGCCAAACAACTCCGCGCCGCCGCCACCGCCCTGACCGACCTAGCCACGGCACTTGAAAACCGTCAGGACACTGCCGCCTTCTTCCATCAGGCCGACCCATTGCGCTAAAACCGCCACGTTGTGCTAGGGCGTTGAGCACCTGCGCGGTAGCACCGCGCACCTAAACACCTAAGGTGCGGTTGGCAGCGGCCTAAAAACTCAGATTACGGCTTAAACCTCGGATACTATTTGGCACTACGACGAGAAACGGGGCGCGGCGGGATATTTTTGGCCGCCACGATGTCGGTCCCGGCCACGCTGACCTCCCTTTGGTCGGGATAGCCAGCGGCGTCACGACGCACCATGAGTCCATCCGCGCCAACATTTACCACGATTCCGATGACATCGGAGTATTTGGGCTCGGGTTCGCCCGCGACACGCTGCCGCACCACCACGCGGTCACCGGGCAGAAATGAGCGCCAAGCGGGGGTCACAGGCGCGGTCGGCGATTCGCTCACGGGAACAAGGTAGCATGGGGGTATGGTCAACTTGTCGCACGGGATCGCTGCCGAATCGGGGGCGCCCGTGGTTGAGTCGGAGGGCGCCTGGCTGGAAACGCCGAGTGCCCGCATTGCGCTGCCCGTTATCAAGGTGGCTGAGGGTCCGGCTGGCGTTGAGGTTGATAACCTGCTCAAGGAAACCAATATGGTTACTTTTGATCCGGGTTTTATGAATACGGCGGCGGTGGAATCTGCTGTTAGTTTTGTGGACGGCGATAACGGCATTTTACGTTACCGAGGATATCCGATTGAGCAACTTGCAGCTAATTCGAGTTTCTTGGAAGTGGCCTACCTGTTGATTTACGGCGAATTGCCCACGGAACAAGTGCTAAAGCGTTTTTCGCAACAAGTAAATCGGCACACTTTATTGCCAGAAAATTACCGCGCCCTGCTAAACGCGTTCCCCAAGACGGCACACCCGATGGCTATGATGGCATCTGCGATGAGTGCGCTGGAAACCTTTTACCCGGAATCGCTAAATCCCCGTGATGAGGATCAGATTGACTTAGCCACCACACTGATTTTGGCAAAGATTCGTACCATTACCTCATATGTCTTTAAGGCAATGAGTTCTAAGCCCTTCTTGTACCCTGACAAAAGCCGCAGTTATGTCGAAGACTTTATGCGCATGTGCTTTGCCGTGCCATATGAAACATTCGACAGCGAGCCGGAATTGGTCAGAATTCTAGATAAGCTGCTGATTCTCCATGCCGACCATGAGCAGAACTGTTCCACCTCCACAGTGCGGCTGGTTGGGTCGTCAAACGCCTCGGTTTATGCCTCGGTCGCGGCGGGTATTGGGGCGTTGTCCGGCCCGGCGCACGGGGGGGCGAATGAGGCCGTGCTGAACATGCTCAACCAAATCGCTAACGGGGAGGATTCCGTAAAGTCGTTTGTGGCAAAGGTGAAGGATAAAAAGGACGGCGTGCGTTTGATGGGCTTTGGGCATAGGATTTACAAATCTTATGACCCGCGCGCTAAAATCATTAAGACAGACGCGCACGCCATTTTGGATAAATACGGTTCCAATGATGGCCTTTTGGCTATTGCGCGGGAGTTGGAAGAGTTGGCTTTGGGGGATGACTACTTCACTTCTCGAAAACTCTATCCAAATGTGGACTTTTACACTGGCCTAATTTATCGGGCCATCGGTTTCCCGCCTACGATGTTCACGCCGCTGTTCGCTTTTGGCCGCACACCTGGTTGGATCGCGCAATGGCGGGAGATGGCGCACGACCCAGATACTCGGATTGGTCGCCCGCGCCAACTGTATGTGGGGCAGCCGCAGCGCGATTATCTGCCAGTTTCGGAGCGCATTATGGATGAAAACGCGAAACGAATTGCGGCGCCTCGGGAATAATTTTTCGGTTTGGGAATTACTGAACCGTTCAGGAATAGCGATGCAGGATTAGCGCTTAACTGCTGCGTGGCTCAAGGTGTATGCGATGTAATCCGGCTGCTTTAGGCGCCCAGAAAGCAAGTGCTGTATCGGCTTTCCCATCAGGTAAGCATAAATTGTCATAAACACAATAAATTGAGCATAGTTCAACATTCGCCAGCCGAACAATCGCATTAGCAACGGTAAGGCAAAATACGAGAAAGCCATTGTCAAAGCGCAGATAGTTAAGGTAAGCAGGGCGGTGTTTTTGGGCAGCCTGGTGAGCCACTTGCTCTGCGGCGGTGCAGGTGCGGCGGCGGTGTCCTCTGTGTGTGCGGCTTCCAAAATCAGAGCTTTGCCCGCCTTGACAATCCCACGGGTGGCCAGCACTCCCATGATGGCGCCGAAAATCAACCCCACTATCCACACGGAATCTACGGTGGTTGGCGAAATCCAAAAAGTGCCGTCAGGGTTGACCCCCACAGCCCGAAACACGGCGCTGATCAGTATCTGCAACACCGCATTCATCATGAATCCGGCCCAGAGTTGGCTAATTACACCCAAAACCTTGGTGCGCAGAGCCACTTTTTCGGCCATGCGCTAATCCTATACGCGTTGGTTGAGCCTGTCGAAACCACCGCGTCAGCTTGGTCCGTTGGTTGACGCGCGATAAACCGCGCGCCCGCCTGTCGAAACCACCGCGTCAGCCCGGTCCGTTGGTTGAGCCTGTCGAAACCACCGCGTCAGCCTTAACCGGGCGCTAGCCGAGTCCGTTGGTTGAGCCTGTCGAAACCACCGGGTCAACCTGGCGCTAGCCGAGGAACAGCATTTTGATGGCCTCCGTGATGGCCTTCAACTCCCGCGAGGAATAAACGGGGTGGGGCGACCGCTCGGGCCCTTCCTCCAAAGTGGACCACTGCCAAACCGGCCGCACGCGCCCCTCCAGCCCATCATCGCGCAGTTGCAAATCAATCCAAACCGCATACCTATAACCGAACCGTAATTGCGTGGCGTGAACCTGCTCTATCGTGGGCACTTTCCCAGCGGAAGAAACAAAATCGGCGGTAACCACAATAAGCAAAAGATTATCCTCGGGGCCAATACGGCCGCGCCGATGTACAATTAGGTCAGGCGCGCGGTGTACGCCCTCCCCGAATTGCATGGAAGGCTCCAACTCCATTCCCGACCGCTGATAGTCGCAATCAATATCCCAAGATTCATTAACTAAAGGCCGCAAACACCAGCCTAAATGAAAAGCAATAGAACGCTCGGAGGGGTGAGAAGTTCCGGTGGTGGGCGCGAACAAACTCCATTCGTTTGTGAGCGCAGTAGTTAAAGCGATTCGGACTCGGGCTTGAACATCACCAAGTTGCATATCTATTCTCCCAAATACTGTTGCAGCTTGGGGCGCACTTGGCACACCTTCTCAATCCGCAAAGAATGTCCTTTGTGGGCGCGCGCATAAGCGGCCGCCTTTTCGATATCCGCAGGCAGGCACGGGCCAAGATCAGTCCACGCCACGTTGGGCAACAATTCGGTGTACCCTTCCAGGTTAACCGTGCCAGGCTCCGCTAACCCAGAGGCCAACAAATCAAGGCGCAAATAAACATCGGCCACGTCAACCGGGGGCAAATCCATGCGCGAAACCGTGAACAGCACCATCGTTTCCACGCCGCGCGCTTGATCCACCGCCACCGCCTCGGTGATCACCTCGGGCGCCTCAAAGCCCACCGGCGGGTGCGTCTGCTCGGGGCTGCCCAGAATCGGGAACGGGTACCACACGTCCAAAACCTCAGGTTCCCGCCCGTCGTGCGCGGGCGGCGTGGAGATGGATGCCAACCCATGCCCCCAAGCGACGAGGTCAAGATATTGCGCCATTCCACCACCATAGCGCCTTTTGCCGCTTAATTGGGCGCTATTTGCCGCCAAACCCTCGGGCGCGCCTGTCCGGTTTGGTACAATTTGAGCGACAGCAGAAGCCCACTGGCGGAAATCTTTGGCCAGTTTAGAGCGAAAGGGTGAGCTATGGCAGCGATGAAGCCGCGCACGGGCGACGGCCCGATGGAGGTCACCAAGGAAACCAAGGGCTTTATCATGCGGATTCCGCTGGAGGGCGGCGGTCGCATGGTGGTCGAGTTGAACGCCACCGAGGCGCAGGCGTTGCGTGACGCCCTGCTCAAGGTAGTGCCAAACTAACCCGACGCTAGCCGTCGCAAGAAGGTTTGGCAAGAACCGCGCCAAATAACCCAGAATCCAATATCGGCAACGTTACACTAGCCCCATGTCAGATTCCGAGGTGCTGCCCGTGACCAGTGTTCTGCCGCCCCCCATTGAGATGGCTGGGCCTAGGCGCATTTTATCGGGTATGCAGCCCACCAGCGATTCCTTGCATTTAGGCAATTACATTGGGGCCGCGCGGCAATGGGTGGAATTGCAGCAAAACTTTGAGGCGCTGTTCTTTGTGGCCGATTTGCACGCGTTAACCGTGAACCCTGACCCGGCGCTTTTGCGGGAAAGAACTCGGCGCACTGCGGCGCAATACTTGGCGGCCGGAATTGACCCCAGCAAATCCATTCTTTTTGTGCAATCCCAAGTGCCGCAACACGCTGAATTGGGTTGGCTCTTGCAATGCCAAACCGGTTTTGGTGAGGCCAGCCGAATGACGCAATTCAAGGACAAGTCTGCCAGGCTTGCGGCTGGTGAAGCTGCTGGTGGTGGGCCTACGGTTGGCCTGTTCGCTTATCCGATGTTGATGGCGGCCGATATTCTGCTGTACGATTCGGCTTATGTTCCAGTGGGTGAGGATCAACGCCAGCATTTGGAATTGACGCGCGATATCGCAGAGCGCCTTAACGCGCGTTTCGGGGCGGGCACGGCCGTTGTTCCAAAGCCGTATATCCAAAAAGAGACCGCGAAGATTCAGGATTTGCAAAACCCTGCCGCGAAAATGAGTAAGTCCAGTTCCGGTGGGCGCGGGGTGGTGTGGCTTTTGGAGCCGCCCAAAGCTGCGATAAAGGCAATTAAAGCGGCCGTTACGGACGCCGATCCCGATTATCGGGTGTTTTATGACCCCGAAACCAAGCCGGGCATCTCCAACCTGTTATCCATATTCTCGGCAGTGACCGGGCTTCCTATTGCTGATATTGCGGCTGAATATGATGGGCGCGGTTACGGTTATTTGAAGGTGGACTTGGCGCAGGCGGTTAGCAGTTTCCTTATCCCGTTCCAAGAACGCGCTAATATGTATTTGTCTGATCCGGTGCAACTTGACGCTATTTTGGCCGACGGCGCCGCCCGTGCGGCGGCGATTGCGGAGCCGGTTTTGGAGCGCATTTACGACAGGTTTGGCCTGCTGCGGCCCAATTATGGCCGATTGAACGTGCCAGCACCTGGCCTTGCCACCCTCGACGGCGGCGCGGGAATAGTCGGCTAATGTACCTCCCGCCTTGTGGCCCCGGCGAAACTCGGATTGGTATTTCATTTCCAGTGCCGCCCCCGTGGGCTGATGAAATATCTGAGGCTCGCATCAGATATGGTGACGAGTTTGGCCAGATGATTCCTTCGCACATTACGATTGTGGGGCCCACCGCAATTAATCAAGCGGAGCTAAACGAAATCAGTGTGCATTTAGATAATGTTTGTGACCAAATTGCGCCCTTTACTGTGGAATTGGATGGCACTGGAACTTTCCGGCCCGTAAATCCGGTGGTTTTCCTGAATATCACCACCGGGTATGATGAACTGCTGGCCCTGCAAAAGGCCGTGTGTACGGGGCCGTTGGAGTGCCCGCTGCGGTTCGCCTACCATCCGCACGTCACCTTGGCGCACGGGGTGCCCGAGCCGCAACTCGATTTGGCGATGGGGGAGTTCGCGGGCCTCAAGGCGCGATTCCCGGCCGAGGCGTTGTGGCTTTACCGTCACGAGGCTGACGGGGTGTGGCGCAAGTATTGCAAGTTCGAGCTCCGGGGCAAGTAACGCCGGTTTTCGCGGGTGGTTTCGACGGCGCTCAACCACCGGGGTGGGGTGGTTTCGGTGACCGACGCAGCCCGAGAGGAGAGTCCGCTTGCGGACTCTACCGAGGCCAGGAGGGAATAGGGGGCGTAGCGACCGCCACAGGCTCAACCTTGCGTATAAATAACGCCAGTTTTCGATGGTGGTTTCGACAGGCTCAACCACCGGGTTTTCGGTGACGCGAAATGCGCGTTTTCGCGCGCAAACCAGCACATTTGATTACATCTTCTTTACTCACGGTGTGGCGCCGTTATTTTTAGGTTGCTTGGTACAACAATCCAAAATACAGGGGTAGTGTTTTTAGTTGAGGGTGAGCAATCGTGGGCACGGTAGCAGCAGGGCGCGCAGGGCGGCGCGTGTTTGGTCGGCTCGGCAACGCAGCCAGCGCAAAAATAGCGGCAGCTCGGGTTCGGGGCGTAGGGCGTGGTTCCTTATTGTCAGATGTTAAGCTGCGGCGCCCAGTGGCCATCGCGGTTTCGGGCGCCTTGGTTTTCGCAGGAATAGTTGCCGGGAACACCAAAGCGCAGGCTGACACGGCCAGCACCTCCTTCTCGCAACGGTACAGCGCCACCGCGCTCGGCACTCTCGTAACCATCGGCAACGCCCTGCTCACCTGTAACCCCAACGTGCCACCAGTGAGCCCCATAGCGGACAACTCGGCCACTTGCGCGCAGATCCAGGCCGGTAGCGGCACCGGAAATGCGAACAACGACAACTTCGCCATGATCAACCTCGATCAGGACAGCGATTCCAGCACCAGCAACTCCTCAATGTCCGCCTTGAACTTGCCCGCCAACGCAACCGTGCTGTGGGCCGGTTTGTACTGGGGCGCTCGCACGGATGCGGGTGCGGGCGGCGGCGCGGCGGCCAGCGGCAACACCAAGGCCATGATGTTCAAGGTGCCCGGCGGCAGCTACCAGCAAGTCACCGCAGCCTCCAACGGCTATTGGGACAAGAACAGTGGCCAGAACGGGATGGCCCCCACCGTCTCAAGCGCTTTCGGCAACCCGTACCAGAGTTTTTCGGATGTCACCGCTTTGGTGAAGGCCGCTGGCAGCGGCGAGTATTGGGGTGCAAACGTGGCGGCTGCGACGGGCGTGGACAGGTACGCTGGTTGGGCGTTGACGGTGGTTTATGAGGCCCCGAGTTTGCCGTTGGCAAAGATTGTGGTTTATGACGGCTTCGACTTTGTGGGCGGCTACAACGGCGCCAACTACAACAGCACAGTCACGCTGCCGTTCCCCACCCCTGCCGCTGAGGAATCCCCGTACGCGCAATTCTCTTTGATCGCTTATGACGGGGACCGCGTGGGCGCCATGAGCCAGGTGGGCGCGAACAACAACTCCAACAACATCACGCTCACTAACCCGCTGAGCGCTTCGAACTATTTCGCCTCCACTAACCAATATCAGGGCGTTTCTATTCCTGCCACCGCCGGGGGCGCGGCCCCGCAGGGATATCGTAATCCGGCACCGGTTAACATGCTCGGTTTCGATATTGACAATAACTCTGTCACCAACCTTACCGGCGGCATGACTTCGGTTGCGCTGAGCCTCAAGGATCCGTCCGGAAGCTCGTTCTGGCCTGGCATGATAGGCGTGGCCACCTACCTGGGCGGTTCGATATTTACCCAATCCACTAAGACCGTTAAGAACCTGAACAATAACGATCCAGCCCAGCCGGGTGACATTCTTCAATACACCCTCACTTACAACAACACCGGCTTTGATTATAACGATGACACCGCCACCAAGGCGATGTCTTGGGATGATATTCCGGCGGGTACTACTTATGTGCCGGGTTCGCTAAAGTGGGTGCCGTATTACAACCAGCAGTGGGGCACGGTTGGCCTCACCGAGGCGGCGGGCGATGACGCGGGTACGTTCGTGGCCAAGGGCGCCACGGGGGCGTGCGTTGCCACTTCGACAACCTGTAACCAGGCCAGCTCAAACGGGCAGGTCCAAGTAATTCTGGACAACAACAAGAACAACACCAACACCAGCCAGGCCACTTCGACGTGGGCGCCGTATGAGCCGCTCATGTACTCGTTCCAAGTGCAGGTGAACCCCACCAACAGTGGCTCGATCAGCAACACGGCGTGCCTCACCTGGACGGACGCCACCCGCACTTATCAAAACGACAACAACGGAACCAACGGGCAAAAAGTCACGGTCAACTGTTGGCCGCTCGCCTCCGACCCAATCAAATCCGGGGCCTCCACCGCCACCGATGTTGCGGTCAGCAAATCGTTCTCGCCGAGTGGCACCGTCGCCGCAGGCAGCCCCTTGACCGCCACCATTACAATCACGAACAACGGCCAGGCTGCGCAGAACGTCACCCTCGTGGACACCCCGCCCGCAGGCTGGACGGTCACCAACATTGCCGTTCCCACCGGCTGGACCTGCTCGGCTCCCGGCGTTTCCCCAATCAGTTGCGCCACGCAAACCCTGGCCAACGGCGCCTCGGTGCCGATCGTGGTTTCGGGCACCACCTCGCCTACTGACACCACTACTACCGCCATGACCAACACCGCCACGGTGAACGTTGGTGTTGGTTTCGCCAACTGTACTCAGGTGTGGAACACCATTGGTCGCTCCATCTACCGTGGGGAGCCTGGTTACGCCGCCAAACTGGACACCGATGGTGATGGGATCGGCTGCGAAACCAAGCCTTCTGGCTCCAAGCCCCCAGTGCCTGCGCTGCCGTTGCCCTCGGGTGGCGTGAGTCCCATCGGCTCCCTGCAGACGGACTCCAACCCCAGCAACAACACCGCATCGGCTACGCTGGTTATGACCCGCTCCGCCGATTTGGTGGTGGCAAAGACCGCTCAAACGGCCACCTCGCCGCTCGCGGCCTGCCCGCCCGCTGGCCTGGACGCGGGCTTCGTGGCCGGCTGTCCGGTCAACTGGACGATCACCACCACCAACAACGGCCCCTCGGCTGCGATGGCTGTGCAGATCACTGACACCCTCGCCCCCGCTAACCTGGGCGGACAGTCCGCCTACCCGGCCACTTTCGGCACGCCAAACATCAGCGGCGGCACCAACCCGCAGTGTCCCAGCACCTCACAAGGCGCCGCTGCCGTGACCTGCACCCTGGACTCCTTGGACGTGGGGCAAACCGCCCGCGTTGTCGTACCCGGCGTGCTCGGCACTAACCTGCCCAACAACTTCGCGGTGTCCAATTCCGGCCAGGCGTCGGCGGCCACCCCCGACCCTGACTCCAGCAACAACCAATCCGACACCCAGCCGCCTGTCACCCTCAGCCCACCCCTGGCTGACATCGTGGTGACCAAAACCGCCAGCAACACGGCTGTCACCGCTGGGCGCTCCGTGAGTTGGACTGTGGTGGTCACCAACAGTGGCCCATCTGATGCCACTGGAGTAACGTTCACCGACACGGTTTGGTCTCAGGTGGCCAACGTGAGTGTCACCCCGAGCAAGGGCGTCTGCACCACCACGCCTGTGGTCGGTACGACGGGCGTTTCGACGGCGGTTGATTGCCCGGTTGGAAACTTGGCTGCGGGGCAGTCGGTCACTTATACGATCTCCGGCTCTGTGGTGCAGGGCGCTTCGGGGGCGATCAAGAACTACGCTTCGGCAGTTTCTGACAACGACCCCAACACTGACAACAACCTCAACATTGGGTCCGACCCCGTTTCCGGCAGCGATGGCGCCACCATTAACCTGGCTTCGTCCTACAAACTGTCTATCTCCAAGACGGTGGATCACACCAAGCTCCCCGGCGCGGGCGACCAGGTCAACTACCGCGTCACGGTCACCAACAACGGCCCTTCGCTGGCCCAGAACGTGCAGTTGTCCGACTGGCTACCCACCGCGCTGTTGCAGCCAGTGGGCGGCAGCGGCCTGAACGCCCCCACCATCACCCTGACTGATTCCACCGGGGCGGTAGTAAGCACCCGAGGCGACGGTTCGCCGCTGTGTACCGGCTCAAACGGCTCCGCAATCCCCAATAGCAACGGCACCCTTGATGGCACCCCAACCGGCACACCAATCGCTGGGGCCTTGGTCACCACCGATGGCGTAAGCGTTTCCGCGACTATGCCCACGGGCACCACCGGGGCGTACAGCCCGGCCGCGCTGCTCACCTGCGCGCTGGACACTGGCGCATTGAACGGCGACGGCACTGCTGCCAGCGGTATCCCGGCCAAGAAGTCTTGGACCATTGACATTTCGATGTTGTCCACCACCGACCTAGCGGCGTTGGCTGACCCGGACAATGACGGCTCGGACAATGGCTACACGGTTTCCAACACGGCGTTCGTGCTGAACTCCGATGGTAGTGAGGTGTCCAGCTCGGCAAACCTTTCCGGCACCAACTCCCTTGACCTGGAGATTGACAAGCAGGGCCCGCCTCAAGAGATGGCCGTCGCGGGGCAAAGCGGCTGGTACACCCTTACCGCCAAGAACAATTCCACCACGGACGCGGCCAACCAGCCCGTCATCACCGATCAGCTTCCGGCGGGCGTTACCTACGCCGGGCCGGTTTTCGTTGCCTCCAATGCGGCTGCCACCAGCATCAACACCTGGGCTAATAACCCCGCTTTAGCCGCAATGGCAGCTTCGGCTGGCATGGCCGCGCCCACCGTGACCGGCGGGCTGTTGGTCGGTTGTGTGGCCAGCCCGGCCACGCCGCCAGCGTATAATCCGAACGACCCGAACAACGCTACCGCGATCAGCCAAACCGTCACTTGTCAGCTTTACAATAACGATGGCACGCTGGCGCCGCTCCCGGCAGACGCTTCGGTTTCTTTCCCGATGCCAGTGGCGGGGGACCCGGCGCTCCCGGCTGGTGGGCTGGTCACCAACGTGGCTCTTATTGACAATAACGATTCCACTCAGCCTGATCTGATTCTGGGCAACAACACTTCCCAGGTCACTATGACGGTGCTCGCCCAGGCAGATGTATATGTGGCTAACGCGACCTTGACCCCGGATACCACTGGGCAAAGTGGCGCAGGCTCGAACTGGACTAAGTCTTTCGATATCGGCAATAATGGCCCGTCAAACGCGACTGGCTTGGCGCTGTCCATCGTGCGCAGTTTCCCCGCTTACGACACGAAACCGATGTCCTTCACCCTTAAAGCGGCAGGCAGCACCACCGCGAACCCGATCACGCTCACCACGAAGTGTACCAATTACCCAACCGAGTTCGAGTGTACCCTGTTCGATGCCTCGGGTAACCCGTTCACGTTGCAGCCGGGTGAGGTTCTGAACGTTTCGCGGCATATCGCCCCCGCAGGCGCCGTGGCCACGGGTGCCTACCCGGAGCAAATCTTTGCTTACAGCCAAACGCCGGAACCTGCCCAGTTGGCAAACGGCCAAGCGAACACGCTGCTCACCAATGGCCAACCCAGGCCTCCAGCGGCCAGTGTGAACGCCACCACCTGCTCCGCGATGAGCTCGGCGAGCGGTGCCGCCGTCGCTAACAACTACACCCAGGCGTGTGCTGTTATCACGGCCCCCGTCACCAATTTGGTGGCGGCCAAGGGTGCGCTCGCGGGTGCGCTCTCCACCAACCCCTATGCGCCCACTAAGCAGGGCTTTGCCGCTGGCGCTAACTTCGTCTATCAGATTAACGTGTCGGTGGACACCACCAAGGTGGGCGCTCGCTCGGACGCCCAAGGCGTGGTGGTAAAGGATCAACTGCCACCTGGTTTCACGGCGCTTTCAGCCAGCTTCTCCGGTGGCACTTGTCAGATTGACAACGCCACCGGTAAGGCCACCGCGCCGGTTACTTTAGCAGCGGCAAGCACCACCACCGCTGGGGTTGGAACGCCTACTACCAGCACTGGCTACACTAATGCGGCCTCTGGCACTGCCACAGCTCTGTCCACTATCACCTGTAATATCGGGGCGGTCACCGGGTTCTCTGGCACCACCTCGACCTACGCGCCCACCGCTAACGCACCTGTGGTAATCACGGTTTCGGGCAGCGTTGACCCGGCAGCCGTGGCCATGTATACCAATGCTGGCAGCACCACACCCGCCACCACTTTCGCCTCGAACGTGCCAAACTTCGCTACGGTAACTTCGACCACCGCGAGCGCCACCGCAGGCCAAACCGCCGCCGCCTGGGCCTCCACCTATGTTGACGTGTTCCAGCAGGCCGACCTGCAGTTGGTGAAAACCCCCGATTCCACCCGCGCCAACGCTGGCGGCACCCTGGCCTACACCTATTCCGTGGTGAACAGTGGTCCCTCGGCTGTCACCGACGCCGTGATCACTGACATCCTGCCCACAACCGACGCCAACGGCAACGCGCTCCCGGCGGGAGCCCTAAGCGTTGACCTGACCAGCCCGGACAACGCGGGCTGCAAGATGCCAGCAGTCGCCACGCAATCGCCGGTGGCCTCCAACGCCTTGGGTGGCACCACCTCTTCACCGTCCGCGCTGAACCCCATCACTAACTGGGGCTGGAACACCAACGGCACCCCCACGGCCTCCGCAACTGCGGCGCCGAAGTTTGCGTGTGCTTTGGGTGCCATCGCCCCTGGCGCCTCCGCTTCGGTTCGAGTATCGGTCAACACCTCAGGCGCCATCCCCGACGGCACCTCTCTCATCAACTACGCCACCGTGGGCGCCAGCGCCAACGACCCCAACTTGGACGACAACACCGCTGCGGCTGACAACGTTGCAGTGTCCGCCCTGGTTGATCTTTCCGTCAAGTTAACCGGCGGTAACACCACGGGCAGCGCGAGCGCGGGGGCTGGCGGCCAGGCGCAGACCGGCGGCAACGCGGCCACCACCATCGCGGCGGGCACAAGTTACACCTACACGGCTGTCGGCTCAAACTCCGGGCCGTCGTACGCGATCAACACCACGCCGTCCATGTCCATGCCAATCGGGTTCATCCCCACCCAGGTCACGGTGCAGGGCAACAGTTGTACTTGGGCCACCGTTTCGCCCAGCGGCGCCCTCACTCCCTCCAGTAAGGCGCCCGACGGCAGCTCGAACCTGACTTTCACTGGCACCTGGACTTCTACCAACAAGCCGACCGCGAGCACCCCTTACGATGGAAGCACTCAGTGGGCCATTACTTGCCAGCAGCTTGCGATGGATTCCTCGGGCAACCTGATCCCGGGTGGCACCCCGATGTGGCCCGCTGGCATGGCGGCCACCGCGCAGATAACCGTCTATGTGCCCACGGGCACCCCGCAAGCCACTTACACGGCCACCGCGAGCATGACGTCAAAGTCTGCCGAAACCACGCTCACCAACAATACCGCAAGCACCAACGTTACCGTGCAGCGCATCAGTGACACCCAGATCGTCAAGAAGCTGGTGGCTCCGAACCCGTTGCAGGTGGGTTCGCCGGTTACTTTCCGATTCGATGTCACCAACAACGGGCCTTCCTTGGCGGACACCGTCACCATTTCGGACGCCGTGCCTTACGGGATGACTTACCAATCTTCCTCCATCTTGACCGGGCAACTCGCAGGCCGGGCCTGCCCCGCCCCGAGTGCGCAGGTGAACAGCGGTTCCACTTCTACGATGGCTGTGTTGGCCTGCTCGGTGGGCACGTTGGCTGTGGGCCAAACCGCTTCGGTAACGGTCACTTTCGTGGTCAACAATGACCCAACTCTGGTTGGCTCGGATGGCACCTCCAACACGGGCACCTCCGCTTATCTGACCACTTACACCAACGGTCAGGGCCAGTCGGTCAAGGGCATGTGTAACACGGGTTATGCCTCCTCCACCTCGCAGGATTCCGTCCCGAACAACAACCAATACTCGGCTTGCGGCACTGTTTCCCAGCCGCCGGGCGCCGATATGGCGATCAGCAAGGCCATGTCCGCCACCCCGATACCGGCGGTCGGCGCCACCGTGAACGCCACCATCACCGTGACCAACAACGGGCCGCAGTCCATCACCTCCGCGACCACCAAGCAGACCGTAACCGTAACTGACACCATCCCGGCCGACTGGCAGAACGCTGCCCTCGTCAAGGTGGTTGACCCAGGCGCGGATGGCAAAGTTGGCACCTCCGATGATGTCACGGACACCTCCGCTGCTTGCGCGCTCACTGGCGGCAAGTTGACTTGCACCTGGACCGCATTCGCTATGGGTGCCACGCGCGCGATTCTGCTCACTGGCACCACTTTGAGCAGCGGCGTCGCCGCCAACGGCACTGCCCTGTCCTCGCTGTCGAACACCGCCACCGTGGCTAGCACTTGGTTCGACCCGGTGCCTGCCAACAACACCTCCACGGCCACCCTGCCGCTGTCGGTCATGGCGAACGTGCTCACCACTAAGGTAGCCGTGCCACTTGGCACCGCTTGCAACGCGAGCGATTTGGCCTCCATCGCGTCGGCTTTCGCAGCTAACCCAACCGTGAGCGCGGGCGGGTCCGCGCAGTGGTGTATCACAGTGACCAACCCGACTGGCCCTTCGGACGCCTCCGGCGTGCGCGTTACCGACGTGCTCAACCTGCTCGGCGCAGGCACCAACGACATAGCCGGGAACGACATCTCCGGCACGTCGCCCGCCACCTTAATGACCGCCTCCGTGACCACGGCCGGGGGAGCCTCCGGGGCCACCTGCGCCAACCCGCAGCCTCGCACCGCGAGCTGCTCCATCACGAAACTCCCAGTGGGTTCCGCCGCCTACATCACCGTGACCGGTCAAGTGTCCAGCGGGTTGGCCCAAGGCACCACCGTGACCAACACGGCCACCACCACCGCGACCACCACGAACCCGGCCGGGAACGCGCCAGTGAGCGCCGCCTTCGCGGTGCAGGCTGGGCAGGCCGACATTCAGGTCACCAAGACGCCGCGCCGCACGGCCGTCACCGCTGGTGGCACCGTCACCTGGACTGTCACGGTCAAGAACGCAGGCCCGGCTGACGCCTCCAACGTCAAGATGTCGGACACCATCGCCTCGCAGGTGACCGGGGTCACCGTCACCCCGTCGGCTGGCACCTGCACCGTCGGCGCCTGGGTTGCCGCGTCTGGCACCCCCGTTGACTGCACCGCAGGCAGCCTCTACGTCGGCTCATCGGTCACCTACACCATCCGGGGCACGGTGAACCCCAGCTACAACGGGCCGCTCAGCAACAACGCCTCGGCCTGGTCTGACGCCCCCGACCCGCAAACCGGCAACAACTACGGCGTGGCCTCGCAAGACGTCAACGTGGCCGCCCAGTATGATTTGGCGCTCACCAAGTCCGGCAGCCGCACCGCCCTGCCTGGCATTGACGCCCCGGGCACCGTGGCCGTCAAATACTTCCTGACCGTCACCAACCCCGGCCCCTCCACGGCCGTGAACGTGCCGCTCACCGAGGCGCTGCCCACCGCGTTGTTGCAGCCCTTCGACCCCGCCGACTCCGCGCACCTCGCGGCCTACACCGATGGCAACAACTACCCGATCATCACGGTGAAGGATCAGACCGGAACCGTGGTGCCCGGTGCCTGCCCGAGTTACCCGAACCTGCCCAACAGCGCGGGCACCCTCGATGATGGCGTGTCCCCGATCAGCGGCAACTTGACCAGTTCGGCCTCCACGGTGTGCCAACTAGGCGCGGCCACCCAGAACGTTGACGGCACCTACGCTGGTGGTATCCCGGCGGGAGCCACCTGGATCATCGAGATTGACCTGCTGGCCACCGTGAACCTAGATTCGTACAAGAACGCCAATCCCGGCTACACAGTGGTGAACACTGCGACCATCGCGGGCGATAAGGACACCAACTCGTTGAACGACAAAGCGGTTTGGACCCTCAGCGGTGATCCGCAAGTTGACTTGGCGCTCACTAAGACTCTGGTTAGCCCGGACTCCAAGGTGCTCACCGCTGGCCTGCAAGGCACCTACGCGCTGACGGTCACTGACATTCCCTCGTGCATTGACGGCAATCCGCCGATGGCGGCTGACGGGGTGACCCCGTGGACTGTAGCAACTGGCGGCCAGGCCACCTGCCCCGGTAGCAGCCTGGAAACCCTCAAGGCGCAAACCCCAACCGTGACCGACACCTTGCCGCTAGGGGTCACCTATGTGGCAGGTTCGGCCACCGGGGCGGTCTGTACTGAGCAGACCTCTGCGACCGCTACCACTGGTCAGGTAATCGAGTGCGAGTTGGCCACGAGCATGTCTGGTGGAGATGCCGTCACCATTAACTTGACAGTGGACATCGCCCCTGACCTCGACCCCGCCGACGGCAATATCATCAACAATGCTGCCGTGACCTCGGAAACCGACGATCCTTCCGTGTCCAACAACTCCGCGCAGACCTCGTCGCCGCTCGCCGCCCAGGCTGATGTGACCGCTTTCCTGACGAAGTCCATGCTGCCCGTGCCGGATGCGAACGGGATCCCGGTGGACCAGTTGAACGGCGTCGTCGGTGCCTCGGACAATCCTGCCTGTACGGCGACCGCCTTGGCGGCCCCACCCGCACCTGGCGACCCCTGCTACGGTGTGCGCTTCCCGTACTCTGGCGAATACGACGGCCCCGGTTCGGCCCGCTTTGTCACCATCACGGTTGGCAATAACGGCCCCAGCACCGCCCAGGGTGTGTCCTTCAGTTTGCAGCGCACGGTTGACGTTATCGCCGAGTTGGCCACGGTTGTGCTGGTCACCAAAGACGCGAGCGGCAACCCAACCGGTTCTTACTTGGTGGACATGACCCAGTATTGCACCGCCACCACGAAAGAGTTGCAGTGCAACCTGCCGCCGACCATTGACGGCATGGCGATTGACCCAGCAACGGCGACCCCGCTCAACGGCGGGGCCACGGAGCCGATCAACGCTGGCACCATTGCGCCGGGCACCTCAATCGAGTTCGCCATCGGCGCTATCATCCCCGGCTACGATCAGCCTGGCCAGTACATGGACACGCTGCGCGTTTCCAGCACAACCCCGGACGCTGACACCTCGAACAACGCCTCGCCCGCGTACATTACTATTGGGCAGCCCCTCACGGCTCTGCAAGTGACCAAGTCGCTGCTGAACACCATCGCGGGCGACAACCCTGGCACCACCGAAAAGCGGGACGACCAAAACGGTGGCCCGCACCCGGCTTGGAACGCTGGCGGCACTTTCACTTATCAAGTTCAGGTTGAGGTGCCGGTTGCTGACGCGACTGCGCTCGTGGTTGACCAGACTGGGAACGGCAATTACGCCGACGCCTCGAACGTGATGCTGGTTGACCCGCTGCCAGTTGGCTTCACCGCGACTTCGGTGACCAGCTCGGCGGGCACGTGCGTTATCGGAACCGGCGCGCCCGTGAACTACACCACCGATGCCGCAGGCGGCAACGTGGGCGCTAATTCGCAGACCTGGACCACCTCGCAGGTGACCTGTGCCCTGGGCACCCTGCACGGCTACATCGCTAATGACGCGAGTTCAGGCTACATGGAGCCTGTGATGGGCGAGCCAGCCATCGTAACGATCAGCGGCACCATTGACCAGAACGCCAATGACATGTACCCAGGCGGGGACGCTTGGGCGGAATTGGTTCCCAACACCGCGATGGCCGTGTCCACCACGCTGAACGGTTCGGGCACTGTGGCGCCCGCCACGCCCTCCAACTCGGCTGCGCTCGACCCCAACTACGTGCCCAGCCCGGATTCCGACGCCGGTTTCGGCGGCTTGGGTACGGCGTCGGGCCGCGCCACGGCGTGGGGTTCGGTGCCAGTGGACATCGTAGAACAGACCGACCTGCAACTGGCCAAGGTCGCCGACACCGCTTCGGCGAGCGCTGGCGACAAGGTTGGTTTCACCCTCAGCGTCACCAACGCCGGGCCTTCGGGCTTGGAGCACGTGGTGATCACCGACCTGCTGCCCGCCGGGTTCACCGTGGACTTGACCGATCCGGCCAACGCCCAGTGCCAGGCGCCCGCGCAGATCGCCAGCGACGGCTCGAACCAGTGGAACATCTCTCCTACCGCCGATGGCAATCCAATCTCGATCCCGGCGTTGGCCACTGCGGCCACTGACCCGTCGGCCACCGAGTACAACACCCCGGAGGCGGCTGCCACGGCCATCGCCTGCATGGGTGGTGTGCCCGCCCTAGACAACGATCCGGCCAGCCCCACTTTCGGCCAGCTGATCCCAAGCACCATCTTGCCCGCCGGGCAAACCGCCAACATTCACATCGTGGCGGAGATCGGAGAGAGCTTCGCTAACGCTGGGTCTGCCGTGAACAGTGCCACGGTCGGCTCGCACGCGGTGGACACCACCTGCGCGGCGGCGCCTAGTTACCCCACCTACGGCGTGATTTCCGGTCCTGCCTATTGCGGTAACAACTCGGCTACTGCCACGGTTTCCGTCAACGCTACCAGCGACCTCATGGTCGAAATCTCGCCGGTGTCGCAGTCCGCTAACGACGGCCAGGCGGTCGCGCTGAGCGCGACGGTGAGCAACCCGAACGGGCCTTCGGAGGCCAAGAACGTTTCAGGCACGGTCACTTTCCCACCGGGCTTCATGCCGATCACGATTGACGTGCCTTCGGGCGATATTTCCTGCACCTGGATCAACTCACCTGACGGCTCTACCCTGGTAGCGGCAGGCGGCGGTACCTGGACCAACGCCAACGGCACCGCTGCGTCCAACGCCACCTATTACGGAACGTTGTCATATGACCCCACCGCCGAATATTCGATGACGTGCAGCCAGACAGGTGCCGGATCGGTGTGGCCAGTGGGCGCGGCGTACAGCGGCAGCATTGATGCCACGCTGTGGGTGCCAGCCGGAACGCCAGCGGGCCAATACGCGATGTCGGCGAACGTGCAGGCGCAGGGGCAGGATTCCTCCAACCCAGAGCCGTGCCCGAACACCGCGAACCAGTGCCTGATCGGCACTGACGCGGGCGGCAACATTACCAGCGTTGACCCTGATGCGTCGAACAACGTGACCACGGGTTACGTCTTCGTGAACCAGTCAAGTGACGTTGACTTGGCGCTGACTATGACTGGCCCTACGTCTGTCACCCCTGGCGAGGTTGCCACGGACTCCAATGGCGACCCAATCCTGGTGCTGAACAGTCAAACTGGGCAACTCGAGCCGCAACCTCAGACCTACCAGTATGTATTGACCGCGTCGAACCTGAACGACCCGAACACCAACGCCATCCCGGCGCTCGCTCCAGTAATCACGGACACTTTGCCTGCTGGAGTTACCCTGGTTTCGTTCGATTCGCCGCTGTCCGGGGTTTCGTGTACCGCCGCTGCCGCTAACCCTGACGGCACCACCACAGTGACCTGCACGTTGCCGGACATCATGGCTGGTGACTCCGCTGAGATTACGTTGAATGTGGCCTTTGCTAGTGCGATCCAGCCCGACGGCGTTACCGCCTCGGTACCGAACTCGGTGACCAATACGGCCACCATCGCCATCTCGCCCAAGAGTCCGTATCAGGATTCTGACGCGAGTAACGACACCGCCACCGCAGTGACCACACTCACACCGGTCGCAGACTTGGCAGTGTTCACCGCGCTGGCCGATGCCTCCAAGCCGTTAGTGGCTGGGCAGAGCAACGCCTACGCGCTCACCGTGACCAACAACGGGCCCTCGCTTGCCACCAACGTAGTTGTGACCGACACCCTGCCCGCAGGTTTGACCGTGGATTCCGCCGCGAGCCTGCCCGCCGGTTGCTCGGCCAGCGGTCAAACGGTGACCTGCATTATCGCTTCGTTGCCTGTCGGGGCGCCCGCGACCATCATTTTGCCGGTCGCGGTTGACCACGGCCTGCAAGGTCAGCAGGTGCAAAACGTGGCCACGGTAAGCTCTGATACCTCGGACACCACCGCGAGCACCAACACCACCTGCGGCGCAGACACCGTTGCGGTGCCCGGCGCCACGAATTGGAGCCAGGATTGCCAGACTGTCGCACGCCAGGCCGACCTTGTGGTGACCAACTCCGGGCCTGTCACCGTCACGCCTGGGGAGCGCCCGACCGAGCCTTGGGTTGTCACCGCGACCAATAACGGCCCGTCCGATTCCGGTTTGGTGACCATTACTGACTTGGTGCCTGGCTTGAGCAATGTCACCGCTACCGTTTCCTTAGGCACCGGCGGCTCGGGCACCTGCACTGTGGATGCCCAGCGTTCAACCGTCACCTGCACGGTCTCTGGTTTGGCAGTGGGGCAGACCGCCACCCTTACCATTAACGGCACGGTGAACGCCGATGTTTCCTCCGCGCTGTCGAGCAAGGCCACGGCCACCAGCCCGACCACCGACCCGGATTCGACCAACAACACCGACATTCCGTGGGATTCGACCGTGGTTACCTCGGCCGCGCTGGCGTTCACCAACACCTTCAGCACCAGTGCGGTTACGGTGGGCGATTCGCTCTCCGCAGCGCTCGCCGTGACCAACACGGGCCCGTCTGACGCTAAAGATGTCCAGATAACGGACACCATTCCGGTTGGCTGGGAAGATGTGGCGCTCTCGGCTCCGGCTGGGGTGGTTTGCACGGCAGTTTCCGGCACCACCGGCTTAGCGCTGGGGGCGGGCGAGTTGTCGCAACCTGGCGATAGTTTCACATGCAACATTTCGAGCCTGGCCTCGAAAGCGACCAACGTGGTGACTCTATCCGGCACGGTAGCGCCCGATTACGACGGTGACACCATCGCCAACACCGCGAGCGTGGCTTCGAGCACGCTCAACGATGGGGCCTCGAACAGCATTGCTGCCACTGCGGTAACCACCGTGAGCCAAGTTCCGGTTGCGCCGAGCGCCGATGTGGCCGTTGAAATTGAGTCAGCGCCAGCCACGGCAGTGCCGGGGCAGAGCGTGGCTTGGTCGCTCACCGCCACAAACAATGGGCCATCCACTGCCGCTAGCACTGTGGTTACTTTCGCGGTGCCTGCGGGTATGGTGTCCGGGCTTTCGGCTACGGCAACTGGTGGTACTTGTGTTGTGGACGCCGCTGGCGCAACCCCGGTGGTTGAGCCTGTCGAAACCATCACTTGCACCCTCGGCGACCTGCCCGTCGGCGCCACGGTGGACATCTCCGTCACCGGCACAGTTTCCCCAGACGCCATCGAGTCGCTGAACGCCACCGCGACGGCTACGACCACCACGCCTGAATCGGTAACCATGAACAACAGCGCCGCAGCAACCACGGCATTATCGCCCCAGGCTGACGTGAACGTAACCAAGTCCGTTGACGTTGCCGAACTGACTCAGGTGCCCACCACGCTGACCTACACCCTAGTGGTTGGGAATGCTGGGCCTTCAACGGCCACTGGTGTTGCCCTGTCGGATCTCGTTCCTGCGGAATTGCAAGGCGTTACGCCTTCCATCACCGTGACGAACCCTGATGGCAGCGTGGTTGCGGGCGCGGGCGTCTGCACGATTCCAGTGGCTGCGCCCGCTGCTGCGCCTATCGCGCCTCGGAGCCGTGCTTTCGTAGCGCCCGTTATTGAGGAACCCAGCGAGGACGAACTGATTGCCGAGTGCGAGGCTGACGGCGGCTCTTGGGCTGGTGACGATGGCTGCCGCTTGGATTCTGCGGACAAGGGCGCGGTTGATTCCGGCGACGATGTTTCACGTGAAACAAGTCCGACACCTGCGGTTTTGGAACCTGAGGCTCCGGCGACCGTCGCAGGGCCGGATGAAGCCGGTGACGCTTCCGGGTTGGACGAGAACGCTGTTGCCGAGATTACCGAACCTGCTCTTGAGGGCAATACAGGTTCTGGCGTTGGTTCTGGTTCTGGCGTTGGTTCTGGCTCTGGTGAGGGCGAGGGATTGAACGGCGCGGGTGAAACCCCTGCTTTGACCACCGATCCGAGCGAGAATCTGGACGGCAGCGAAGGACTTGACCTTGTAGCTACCACTGAGGAAACCGGCGCGGGCGCAGAAAACCCTGCACTCGGCGGCACTCAGGCAGTGGTAGAGCCTGACAACAATATGCCAGAATACGAAGAGGCTGCGCTCAACTTGCAGCCGTGCGGCGAGGATGGCGACTGTGCCTCCGAAACTTCGTATCAGCCCGAGTTGACCGAGGGTGAGACCTCGTTCGAGAACGCCGCTTTCCAGGCGAACATAACCGGACGCACTGGCTTCAGCGGAGCGTATGGCGAAACCCTGCAGCAACTCACGGCAGAGCCAGCCTCGGCGATCTATGCTGACGGGCCGCGCGGTCTGTTCAACCTAGAGAACGCGCTGACCTTCCAGTTCACCTCGTTCACCGCTGATATTCAGGCTGCCGCTCCGTTGCTGGCTACCACTGGTGCGGATGTGTTTGCGAACGCCGCGATTGACTGTGACCTCGGCGCTTTGCCCGTGGGCCAGGCTTTCGTAGTGACCCTGAGTTTCGATGTCACTGAAGAAGCGGCGCTTGAGGGCGTTAGTCAGATCGTCAACACCGCGAATGTCACCAGCGCCACCGCCGATGACAACGCAAACAACGACACTGCCTCGGTGGTCACGAACATCAACCTGCCGAGCCAGCCGTCCGTCTGCCCGACCCCAGGTCAAGTGGATGATGGTAGTGGCGTGTGCGAGTGCCCGGCGGGTCAAGAGGTTGTGGATGGTGCGTGCGCGGTTCCGACGCCGACACCGACGCCGACACCGACTCCGACCCCAACTCCGACTGTGACCCCGACGACGCCTGAGCCGGTCTGCCCGATTCGTGGTCAGATGGATGATGGTAACGGTGGGTGTGTGTGCCCTGCTGGTCAGGAAGTTGTGGACGGTGCGTGCGCGGTTCCGACGCCGACTCCGACCCCAACTCCGACCGTGACCCCGACGACGCCTGCGCCGGTCTGCCCGATTCCTGGTCAGATGGATGATGATAACGGTGGGTGTGTGTGCCCGGCAGGTCAAGAAGTTGTGGACGGTTCGTGCGCGGTTCCTACCCCAACGCCGACCCCGACAACGCCTGCGCCGACCACGCCTGCGCCGACCACGCCTGCGCCGGTCACCCCGACCACTCCGGCCCCGACCACACCGACGCCGGTAATCCCGACCACCCCGGCACCGACAACACCGGCGCCAACCATGCCGGTCTGCCCGATCCCCGGTCAAATGACCGCTGGTAACGGCGTGTGCGAGTGCCCATCTGGTCAGGAGGTCGTGGACGGTGTGTGCGCGGTTCCAACGCCAACCACGCCGACCCCGTCGGCAGGCCCGGTGGTTACCAACCCGAACCCGCCAGCCAACAACCTGTTCCCGCCTGCAAGCCAGGCACCGCAGGTGACTCCAGCGCCGACCGCCACGCCAAGCACCACTCCTAGCCCCACCCCGACCCCAACAGAGGGCAAGGGCGCCGGCAAGGGCAATGCTGGCATGCCCGGTTCGCAGACCCCCGGAGTTGGCAATCCTGACTCCGGCAGGGTTGAGGTATCCGAGCCCGGAACCGACCAGCCAGGAAACGGCAAGGGCACCAGCAACGGTAAAGGCAAAGGCAGCGGCAAGAACGGCGGCCTGAGCGTTACCAAGGTTCCCGGCACCGAACTCTCAGAGTCGAACGGCGGCGCAGGCAAGGGCGGCAAGGCCACCAACACCGGCAACGGAGTTGGAAACGGCTTGAACAAGGCGAGCAAGGCAGTGCAAGACGAGTTCGCCGCGATTCCGAACGTACACAAGTTGTCGCTGTCCACCGCACCTGGCAAGCATGTGCGCCTGGACGTCAGGCTGCTCGACACGGATTTGGGCATGACGGGCGGGGAATCCTGCTTGAGCATTTACCCGCAGACCATCACGGCTAACGCGGACGGCACCGCCGACTTCTACATCGGGTACATCAACGCGGACAACTACGGGCCGGTCAAGGCCGAGGTTGACCTGGTTGGTGACGACGGGTCGGTGACCACCACCGTGCTCACCTTCAACCCGACGGATTACGTGGATAAGTCTGGCGCCGCGTTAAGTCGCGGTTGCGGCACCGGCGTGGCCGACCTGGCCATGCAGCCAACCGCAGCGAGCATAGGCAGCAGCACAGACGGTTCGCTGGAGCACACTGGTTCGACCGCTCCGGCATACGCCGCCCTCGGTTTGCTGCTCAGCGCGGCGGGCGCGCTCATCGTGGCTCGGAATCGTCGTCGTGTTGCGTGACAGTGGCGCGCCGAGCCGCGCAGCTTGAGCCTCTCGGACGCGGAATTGTGGTCGGATAGAGCCGTGATTGGTGTACCGCAATTCCGCGACCGGCGGCGCTTACCGCAAGGGCCTGCGCTGGACTTTCCGGCTGCGCAGGCAGCGCGCTTTACGCAGGGTCGAGGGCTCAAGCGCGGCTCCCTGTACCGGGGCGCAGTGGGGCAATGGGTGTGGGTGGCGCACCGCATTTCCGGGGTGGCGATATTCTTGTTCCTGTTCGTCCACATTCTGGATACGGCAGTGATTCGGATCAGCCCAGCGGCCTACAACCAAATCATCGGAATGTATCACGCCCCCATTATGGCCCTCGGCGAGTTGGTGTTAGTCGCGGCGGTGACTTTCCACGCGCTAAATGGGGTCAGAATTATTCTGATTGACTATTGGAGCCGAGGCGCCGAGTTCCAGCAGCACATGTTATATATCCTTATCGGGGTGTTTGTAATCCTGATGAGCGTATTCGCCTTTATTCATTTAGGTAATACGCTCTTCCATCAAGGCGCCCTGTTATGACCACTACCATAAATCAAGGGCAGCCAAGCGGCGCCGCAGTAATATCCGACGCAGTTGCATCCGACGCAAGCGAAACCGTAACGAAACGAACCGCCCGCAAAACCCGCCGCCTGCGCCCCAGCCGCGAATCAGTGGGCTGGGAGTTCATGCGCGTTTCCGGGGCGTTCCTGATTGCCTTGGTGGCCTTCCACCTCATCACCAACGTGCTGATGGGGGCCGGGGTGCGGCAAATAAATTTCGCGTTCGTGGCAGGCAAATGGGCTTCCCCGTTCTCCCAAATAGCCACTTTCTTGCTGCTAGTGTTAACGGTCACGCACGGCGCAAATGGGGTCAGATCGGTTATCCAAGATTACGTTCGCAATTCCAGTGTTTCTCGTATTTTGCTATTCGCGCTGTATGCCCTCGCCGCCGCGTTACTGCTATTAGGTGGTTTAGTGTTGTTCACCCTTGACCCGTGCCCGCCCGCCGCGCCCGCGTATTTATTGCCGGATTTCTGTTTCTCGTAAGGGTGGCCAAATGATTTCTCATGTTTATGACGTTTTGGTGATCGGCGGTGGGGGAGCCGGAATGCGTGCTGCCCTGGCCGCCTCGTCCGACGCCTCGCTCAAGGTGGCTGTGCTCACCAAGCTGTACCCCACCCGCTCACACACTGGCGCCGCGCAGGGCGGGATCGCGGCCTCGCTGGGCAACGGGGCGCCGGACAGTGTGGAGTGGCACACCTTCGACACCATCAAGGGCGGCGATTACCTGGTTGACCAGGACGCCGCGCAGGTTTTGACGGCGGAGGCGCCGCGTGCGGTGATTGAACTGGAGCGCATGGGCCTGCCGTTCAACCGCACCCCCGATGGCCGCATAGACCAGCGGAAATTCGGCGGCCACACCCGCGAGCACGGCGCGGCGCCAGTGCCGAGGGCGTGTTATTCGGCCGACAGGACAGGGCACCAGATATTACAGACCTTGTACCAGAATTGTGTCAAGAATAATATCGAGTTTTACAACGAGTTTTACGCGCTAGACATTGTCATTGAAGCTGGCGCGGTGCGCGGGGTGGTGGCGTATGAATTGGCCACCGGGGAAGTACATTTATTTGCCGCCTCAGCCGTTATTTTGGCCACCGGCGGGGCGGGACGCCTTTATCGCACCACCTCGAATGCGCATTGTTTGACGGGTGACGGCATGGCTTTGGCCTTGCGCAAAGGGATTCCGTTGGAGGACATGGAGTTTGTGCAATTCCACCCCACCGGGTTAGCGGGTTTGGGGATTTTGTTGT
>JAITCS010000080.1 GCA_031282935.1 Cellulomonadaceae bacterium | reverse complement strand
TGATAGCGCCAACCCACAGTTCAGCAAAAATAGGGTAGATAGGCTCCCACCTGGCTCACTTTTACGAGCCAGATAGGAGGTTCTCTCATGCGTAAAATCGCTAAGAGCGCCATTACTGGCAGGATTGTGTCCGGCAAATACGCAAAAGCGCACCCGCGCACAACGTATTTACACACAATTCGGCCACGCCGGAAACGGTGACGTTAGCCTATCTACCCCCTGCCAGGCGTTCCAAAAACCTGGCAGGGAACAACCCTTACCGGCGCCGACCTCGGCGCCCCATCGGAGCGTTTGCCGCCTTAGCGAGCGTGCTGGCCTGAAACTCAACCAGGCGGGAATGTGGAGCCGACGCCACGACCCGGTAAATCTTGCGCGTCGTACCCGAACGTTCCCGTCGGATAAATGATTCAATATGTAGGCTGTCGCGGTATTCGCCAGAATCAACCGGGGCAATAGCGCGAGCCTTATCGAGAACTTTCTGCGCATCCTCACGCAGCACCGCGTCGATACCCAAACCACCAGACAACAACAAATTCATCGTGTTCCGGTTGAGCCGAACCGGCCCCAAATCACCAGCACCCATCACGGCCCCCTTTTGATTGGAACACCAGTATCCAAGGCTCTGTCGAACATTTTGCGGCGCATATCCGCCACCGCCGCTTTAGGGTAAGTTGCCATCGTGACCTGTTGCCCCACCCGGTCGGGTTCCACCAACATAATCAACGCCGCATCGTGGGCGGTAGCGTAACCAACCAACACATCCAAAGCTGCCTCCATCATCTGTGACGGTGGCGGCTCCACACCAAACACTGCACCAGTCATAGCCTTGCCCCCTAGTTGTTGTCTGTCTTATCTACCTGATCGGGTAGGAACTCGATTGCCTTACACCGCTCGCATTTGTTGAACACGACCATCACCCCGGCGGGATACCTGTGCGCCACCGTGACGACCTTGCCGTGGCAGCGGATGGTTGCGTGACGGAACATGGGTTTTATCCTTGCCTGCGCCGGATTGTGGCCTGCCCGCCGGGCGCCCAACCCGTGAACGGGTTAACAAACTGGAACGTGAACCCCACAACATCAAACATGTTGCCCCGATACTGCACCCGGTCGGACGGGTCTAGCTCAACCCCAGGCGGTAGCAGCACAGTCAAAGTCTGCTGGGCGATTTCCGGCCTGCCCACGTCCACCTGCTCGGCACCAACCATCCCTGACGGGTACAACACGCAACCGTGAACCTCAGTCGCCGTCGGGTTCACCCAATCCTGAGCTGAAACCGGCTCACCCGAATAAGGGTCAATGTCCTGGCCCGCCTGCAACCGGAGGATAGTTTCACCAAAAGGAGCAACCCACTCAGTCACAGCACACCCCCGTAATACTCCATCGGCTCACACGGCACCCGTGTTTCTTGGGCTAACGGGGTGGTGTCGAAAGGCCAAACCGAGTGTGTGCCCGGCGCGGTGTCAATCGCAAACGCCCCACCCCCACCGCTAACTGCCCGACAAATTGCCCGCAACTGCCGCACCTCAGAATCGGAGAACTTACCCGAATAAGCACCATATGTGACCGTGTATGGCCCACCGGCTTGCTGTTGGATACCCCGGGAGTTACCCGTAGTAGCCCACCTCGCTATCGCGGCGAGGATAATCATCCGCGCCGCCTTAGCAGCATCCGAACCAGGTTCCACATCTTTCAAACACGGGGCGGATAAGTACGCCAACGCCAGGGCACCGTCAATAAGGAACTCCGCCTTACCGGCGTCAATAGCAGGAACCATCATCGTTAGGTCACGCACCGTTATCTGCACACCCACCAACCCCACCCCCTCTAAGCTTTTGGTTGGGTGGGGGGGCGCCCAACAGCGGCTCCATTACCTACTGTTGGGCGCCCCCACACATTCGGAAACTACTTGCGGGCGCCGCCCTTACCGGCGACCTTGGAAGCGAACGGCCCACCCGTAACCGGCTCGGGGGTTTCCGATACCTGACCGAGAAGCTCATCGTCCACATCATCGGCCACCACAACCGGCTCCGGTTCGTCGGTGACCACGGCTTCCGCCACCGGCACAACCGCTGCCGTTGCGGTTGCTGCGGCAACCGAAACCGGCACCTGTGCCACCTCAACACGGGTCGCGTCAATGTCAATACGCTCCACATTAGGGATACTCACCCCGACGCCACCAAGCTGCGGTGAACCTGTAAGCAACGCGAACTGGTCAAGCCGCTTGTACCCCCACGCGTAAGCGATCTCGATACGCCAAGCCACCTCATTGTAAGCAGCCAAATCACGGCCCGAATTGTCCGGGTCACCCGAAGTGAAGTACTGGAGGATAGCAGGACGGACAATATCCCACTCCACCGTAGACCAGTCACCCACAATGCCAGCCAACGGCTCAAACGGTTTGGGTGCCTGTTCCTTACCGCGCGCCCCCACGGCTGGGGAAACCACCGACTTTAGGCCCTCCAACAGTGAGGTGCCGCGCGGGTTGAACTCCGGGTAAATACGTTGCCCGGTCAAAGGCCAACGAGCGGTCGCAAGAGCCCCACCAAAGTGAGAATCCAAAGCCACCCCTGTTGCCTGCAACCCGCGCCCGTACAACGCTTGCTGGGCGGCGTCCAAACCGTCATAAACGGTCGCCCCGTCCATGTTGAACACCACCGGCGAATCATGCACCGCCGGGGTCAACGCCTTAACCGGGGCGCCAGAACGGGCGTCAATACCGTGGATGAAAGCATAATCCATCGCCCGAGGCAGGGCACGGATCATATCCCGGGTCATGGACTCAAACCACGGCAGGCCCCGAGAGTTGTATTCCTCGATTTTCTGGATCGGGATACGCACCGTTTTCTGGAACCAATGCGTATGGTACAGCGTCACGTCGGCTTCCAACTGCGAGGACGCTTTGACTTGACCAAGCCCAACGTACTGCGCCTCACCATTATGGATAGCGACCGCTGCTGTATCACCGTAAGGCAAATCAACACGGCGCCCCAAGGTGGTAACAACCGTTGGTTCGGTCACGGCAGCCGTTTCAGCGGCCACAACATGCTGGGGGATCAACAAGTCCTGAAGTTTCCCGCGCGTGCCACCATCGGGAAAGAAATTCAGGTTATCGGTATCAAACAAATCAGCCATCTTAGGCTCCTTAATGTTTAGCCGGAGAACCCGGCAGAAATAATGGATGAAAGGGTTTCAGGGGTGCCAACAGGTTTCTGCTTGGCTCGGTTCCCGACCCCAAGATTCACTGGCGCACCTGGCGGCAGTTTCACACTTTGAGTTAACCGGGCGGCAAGCGCACGCTGCGCTTTCTCATCACCCACAAGCAGTTCCGCGTCCTCCGGCGACAGGCCATGCTCCAACGCGATAGCCGCCCGCAACTCTGCTGCTTTCGCCGCGTCACGTTCAGCGACCAGCGCCGCCAACTCGGCGTTCGCTTTCGCTAACTGGTCAGTAAGGCGTTGGGTTTCGGTTTTACCTGCGTCCTCCAACTCAGCCAACCGCTTCGCCGCCTCGGCGTTCACCTTAGCAGCCTCACCGTTGGCTTTCGCCTCGGTACGGTACTTCGCCGCTTCGGCCCGCAGTTTCTCAACATACGCCTTATCGAACGTTTCAGGCTCCCGGCCACCCACGATCTCGATTTCCTGCGTCACAGGCTCCGGCTCCCCACCCTCACCATCAGTGGAGGCGATGAACCGCAGGTTTAGTGGACGATGGAACAACTTGGTTAACATAACTAGATCGCCTCCCGGGCAACAATAAACGACCCCACCCACCAGGAGTAGGCTGAAAAACCCACCCCACCGCCAGGGCGACGCGGGGCAAAACAAAACCCCGCCAGGACTGACGGGGTGAGAAATAGGGTGTGAAGCAGATTAGGCTGCTAGTGCCCTGTAATTGGCAATTGCCCGATCTATTATTATTCGCTGCGATGGTGGATTGAATCTTTTGCCGATCTCTTCCAAGCGACTAACGTGTTCAATTGTAAATAGATCGGGAGCATACTCAAACGCCTCAACTAGACAGACGACACAATCTCGACCAGAATAGCCTGCAAGCCAATTCTGCAATTCAAGGGACAATCGCGGATAGATTTCGTCAAGAACGCCCTCAGCCCAATAGTCATCCAGAGCGTCTTGGCTAACCATCTTATTGCCTCCGTCCCGTAACCCCGACTGGATAGATGCTCTTTACCTCGGGGAGATCAAGATCAGTCTGAACTTGCACCCTAACCAGATGTGGGCCGATTTGTCGATCAAATTCTAGCGTGTTGCCGAATCTGCGTATCGTATCTGGCGCTGATAATGCTAGGTCTGCTGCCGCGAAAATAGCATTGTCATCCCAGCCAACAAATTTATCTTTTCTCGGATGGATACGGCGAGATTCCTCGGTATCTCCGTGACGTTCGAGAACCTTATTGCGAATCAAATTCACGTTTGGCCTTTTGTCGGGTTCCCAAGGTACTTCACTGCCATCATTTACCAGCGGATACGTTGCAGATTCAACTCCGTCACTAACCAGATCAGGGTAAAATCGTCGAATGTAGTAGCAGATTTCGTCGTCGGTCGGGTCGTGCTTCCCGGTTGCGGTTTTCGCTGCTTGGTAGATGCCGAGCAGTAGGGTAATCCAGTCTGGTTGCGGCTGCCCTACGACCTCATTCACTACAATGATTACGCAGTCGCAGTCGTCGTGGAAAGCGTGTAGCCCACGCCCCCCGGTGACACCTGTTACGGTTTCAGCGGCGAGCATTAGGCACCAGGCGCAGGTTTTGCCCACGGGTTTGCGCACTTTGCGGGGGCGTGTCGGGTCAGTTGATATTGTCATAACCGCTCCATGTTGAGCTAAATTAATTCGCAACATATCTAATATATGTGCGCGAAATCAGGCTCCGATAACCACTACCCAATTTCCTGCCCGCGACCTCGCTCTATGGTGCGCCGCCCGTACGCTTTAACGGCCCGGTCAATTACTTGCCGGAGTCCGAATGATGGGGCGTCCTGCTGCCAGGCGGCGGCGAGCAGCCGGGATAATGCCCGGTCAGGTATCCCGCCGGAGGGCAGCATCTGCCAGCCGTCAGCAATTCCTCGTTGGTTCATGTAGAAAGCGACCGCGACCTGAGCCTCGATCTGCCCATATCTCTCGATAACTCGCTGTACCTCGCTGAATGCTTCCTCTCGGGTGGCTTCCCGGTGGGTGGCACACCACCAGGAGTATGCCAACTGTGCTGCCGTGGAAACATTCTTTTGGGTGGCGGCATATTGTTCTGGGCTAACCACCATCGTTCTCAACTACCTCTACTGTGGTTGGTGGCCAGGATGGCAGCGGGGATCCTCCAGCGAGGGCGAGCGTTAACGCTTCTTGCTGCAGGGCGGCTTTGGCTGCGGCCCGTTCAGCGAGGGCACGTTGGATTTGTGTCGGATCAAGGCCAATGATTTCCAACCCAACCTCGGTGTCTGCTAGCCAAGGCACTGCAGCGATGGTTTTTAGACCCGCGTCAGCGACCGCCGACTTAGTTAGGAATCTAGGACTATGCCAGACCGGCAGTACCTGCCAATCCTCAGCGCTCTCCCCAGCCGTCACCAGCAGCAGCCGGGCGGCTTCTGCCACCGCGTCTGACCAGTCATCGGTGGCGCCCTCCGCAGCGGCTATCAACTCATACTGACTTGAATCGTACGATTCAGCGGATGTTGGGTTAGCCATGCCACTAACCGCCAAAGCGGTGTCTGGTAGCTCCGCCTCGCGGCAAAACAGCTTCGCAGCCAGGTTAACCCATTTCAAATGTGGTTCTGGTGATGCTGATGGAATATAGTCAATATCCACTCGACCACGAGGCGAATTATCTGGCATATCTGGGTTGTCTGGTATTGCCTTAATCCGCCCTAACATCACTTGCCAGGCCGTGATTATCGTCCCGTCGGGGTTCTTGAAAAGCGAATCCTCCGCGCCCTTGAAAATCATTTGCGGGAACGAATACACGTCCATATGGCCCTCTCCACGGATCAGAGAACGCACTCCCATATCTTGGGCGGACATCATAGCGTTAGTGATCCGCGACTGTCCGAACGGCTTACCCGCACGTGGTTTGTAAATGACTGGGATAACCGGCACCGCACTTATTGGCGCGGATTCGGCCAAATCCCAAACCGTCTCCCCCTCAGCGTTCACGGTTTGCCGGTAACGGATCATAAA
>JAITCS010000121.1 GCA_031282935.1 Cellulomonadaceae bacterium | reverse complement strand
GCCGGTTCTTTTCGTCGCGATAATCCAGCCAACCCAACACGATGCCCGCCTTGTTGTAGGCCACATATTGCCCGGTCGCGCGCTGATTGGCGATCCGCGTCACTGCGGCATCAGCGAGGGCTGCCTTGTTCTTCTCGGGGGCGCGCCGCTCAATGGGAACCTCTGTGGATAACGTGTCGGTCATGGTAGCGGCCATCCTTCGCAGTTCATGTGTTATAAACTACCGCAAATCCGCCCGACGAATCGGACAAGCGCGAGCGGTTTGGCGCTGAAAGTGCAAATTACATCATTGTAAGACAGATATAGCGCAATTCGCGCAGCTTCGGCTTCGCGTGGCCATACATAGGGCACAATAGCCTTTGTGCACATCGTTTCGACCGACGGCTCCTGCCTCAAAAACCCCGGCGGGGCGATTGGGTGGGCCTGGGTTGACCACTCCGGACGGCGCTGCGATCCGGGAGGCGCGGCCAGCGGCACCAACCAAAGCGCCGAATTGCAGGCGATACTAGAAGCTCTGAAAGCCCACCCCGGCGCCGAGCCGCTGATGATCGAGTCCGATTCGCAATACGCGATCAGGTGCGCCACCGAGTGGCTGCCCGGCTGGAAACGGAAAGGTTGGCGCACAGCCTCCGGGGGGCCGGTGCAAAACCTGGCCCTTATTCAGACGATAGACGCCGAAATCACCCAGCGACCCGGGCCGGTTCGGTTCCGGTGGGTGCGCGGGCACGTGGGCAACGTGTTCAACGAGCGGGCCGACGAACTTGCTGGCGCCGCCGCGCGCGATTGGGCGGCGGGGCGCGGGGTTTCGGGGAACTTGTTCCCGCCCGAGTTTGAGGCGGACACGGACGAGGTGCCTCTTGCGGTCGTTGCTGGGGGCGCTCCCGCGTCGGATGTGGGGGCCGGTGGTGCGGGCGGTAACACCACTCCCGCGCCGGATGTTAGTGCTGGTGGCGCAGTCGCCTCGGCTCGCGTTTTGTGTAACACCGCTCCCGCGCCGGATGGCAGTGCGTCCGTCGTTTCGCGCACCGCAAACCGATCCCATATAAGCATCGAAAATACCACGCCTCAACCACCCCAAGCCTTAGCCTCGGAAACCGTCGCATCTCGCAAATCCAAACCAAAAACCGCTGCCACCAAAACAACTGCACCAAAAGAGGTTGCAACCGCTAGCGCCACCAAAACAACAAAGCCAGCGGCAACGAAAGCTCCCGCCGCAAAACCCACCCCGAAATACGAAATAACCCCCCTCTTTTAGCTCGCCTCGTGAGAGATTTAGTTTATCAGTTACGCGGCTAATAATTCCCGAATCACTTGCGCGGTTGCACCGCGCGCCTTGGCAGATAAACTGTCCCAGGCACTATTCCAAAAAAGAGTAAAAAGCGAAATGACGCCCTCTTACTGGTTGTATCGCAGGCGCGCGGCCTCCCCGGTGATTCCCAGCGCGTGGCCGATTTTGCGCCAGGACACGCCCTCGGCGCGGGCGCGTTGCACCAGTTCTTTCAGGTGCCGATCCGCCTCGGAGATGACATACACGCGCAAGGCATTCGCGCGCAAGAGTTCAACCACTACTGGCTGGGCTTCGGCGGGTGCGCTGTCGTAGATTTCGGTTTCGGAGGTGGCGAGGTTCTGGCCCCACAATTCGAGTTCCTGCCGAGTTGCCGGGCTGAGATTTGCGAAGTCCATAACACTAGTCACCATGATGACAAGTATACTTGCCAACTTCACTTGTGGCAAGCACTTTCGGCAAGAACTTTGAGCTGACTGGCGGCTAGAACGCGGGCCGAACCAGGCCCACGGGGTTGCCATGCCCCAACACCGGCACCGTGCCGATTTCCCGCATCGCCGCCAAATCAACGCCAGGCAGGTCAGCAACTCCAGCCAATTCCAGCACCCGCGCCAGGATCGCGGGCCGGGGCCTGCCGCTGCCGTCCAGCACCTTGAACGCGAAAGCCGTGCCGTCCGCGAGCGCCCCCGCGTACACCCCCTCCGCGCCATCCTTGCAGATCAGGCCCGGAACCGCCTGCATCGCAGCGGTCACATCACGCCCAGTGCCGCCGACCATGTGCGGGTGCGCAGCCATCGCAGCAGCAATTCGCGCCTCATCGGTGCCCGGCGGCGCCGTGGCTATTCTGCCAAAAGCCCGCGCGAGGCCAACCAGCGAGGTCGAGAACAGCGGGGCGCCGCAACCGTCCGTGGTGATGTGCGGCGGCTCGGCGTCCCCGGTGAGTTCCTTGATGGTGGCCGCCACCAGTTTCTGCAACGGATGCTCAACGTCGCGGTAGCCAGCGACGGGCCAGCCGCTTGCGACGCACGCCGCCAGCATTGCCGCGTGTTTGCCCGAACAGTTCTGCGCAATCGCCTCCGCCTCGCGCCCTTGCGCCTTCCACTCGAACGCCGCCTGGGGGTCGAGGGGAGTTCCGGGAGTGTTGTCGAGCGCCGTTTCGTCCAGGCCGATGTTGTGGAGAATCTCGCGGGCGCCCTCCAGGTGCTCCGGCTCCCCGTTATGGCTTGAGGCTGCCAGCGCCACTAGGGCCTCATCATCGGGGTCAAATCCGGCGCGCAACGACGCAAGCAACTGCAACGGCTTCAACGACGAGCGCGGGTAGATGGTCACATTGGGGTCGCCAACTTTGAGTATCGTGCGGCCATCTTTGCCGAGGATTATCAGGTGCCCCAGGTGCGCGGACTCCGTGATATCGCCGCGCTCGACCCGCGCCAGCAGCCCTGCACCGCTGATCAGCGACCCATCTGCTGCTTGCGGTGCTCCAAACTCGGTTATCCCCATGACC
>JAITCS010000026.1 GCA_031282935.1 Cellulomonadaceae bacterium | reverse complement strand
CATGACTTACAAGTTGGTGCTGCTCCGCCATGGCGAGAGCGATTGGAACGCGAAAAACCTGTTCACCGGCTGGGTGGACGTTCCCCTGAGCGAAAAGGGCCAGGCGGAGGCCAAGCGTGGCGGTGAGCTGATGAAAGAGAAGGGCATCAAGCCGGATGTGGTGCACACATCGTTGCTGCGCCGCGCGATCAACACCGCGAACATCTCACTCGACGCCGCCGACCGTCTGTGGATCCCGGTAAAGCGCAGTTGGCGCCTCAACGAACGCCACTACGGCGCGTTGCAGGGTATGGACAAGAAGGTCGCCCGCGAGACTTTTGGTGATGAGCAGTTCAAGACCTACCGCCGCAGCTACGATGTGCCGCCGCCGGACATCGAGCTCGGTTCCCAGTGGTCCCAAGATGCTGACCCGCGCTACGCTGGAGAACCAATCCCGCGCGCCGAGGCGCTCAAGCAGGTGCTGGAGCGGGCGCTGCCTTACTGGGAGTCCGACATTGTGCCTGACCTCAAAGCGGGCAAAACGGTGCTGGTGGCCGCGCACGGCAACTCGTTGCGCGCGATCGTCAAGTACCTGGACGGGCTTTCCGAGGATGAGATTTCCGAGTTGAACCTGCCCACCGGCATCCCGTTGGTATATGAGCTTGATGACAACTTCAAGCCGCTAGTCAAGGGTGGCACCTACCTCGATCCCGAGGCTGCCGCCGCTGGCGCCGCCGCTGTTGCGAACCAAGGCAAGTAGCGCCCGGCTTTCGCAAAGACGATAGAAAGAGATTGACATGGCCCAACTGCCCGTGCCCGGCGCCAACCAACTGCTAGAGTTGGCGCTTGCCAAATACCGCGAGGATCCGAGCCTACGCGTGCTTTGGGAGGTCACCAGGCAGTTGGGCCAAGGCAATGTATACACTGCGAGCATCGCGCCCAAGTATGATGCACTCTCGCCCACCGCTATCCCGATGGGCGTGGTTCCCGAGTCGGTGCTGGCGTTGCCCTCCGAGAAGGGCCCATTGCTGGCATTGTTCACCGACCCGAACGGGCCAGCCAACCTGCCGGGGGAGGTTCCGCCGGATTTAGCGGTTCGAGTGCAACCGGGGGTGGCCGCTGCGGTGGTGGGCGCGAAAGAGCCGTATGCCGGGGTTGTCATAAACCCGGGCTCTGACCGCGCGGTCGCCATTCCCGCCCAGGTGTTGGCCATCGGGCTGCCCCAGGGCAAAACGAACACCGCTGCTAAGAACCTGCTCACCGTGCCGAAACCCTCAATGGAGCAGCGGCAGGCGATGGTGCAGGCGCTCGCGGCTGGCCCGCTCTACACGGCTGTGGCCCGATCATCGGTGACGGCGGCGGGGGGCATTGGCGAGGGTGACGCCGGAAAGGGCCCGATTTTCCCGCTGGTGCCGTTGGATGGGTCGGCGCCGGGCGGTACTGTTAGTGGCGGCCCTGGTGCTGGCGGTTCGGGCGACGATTCTGGCGGGCAAAATGGTGGACTTGAGTTGAACGCTGGCACCCCGGCGGCGCTGATCTTTGGCACCTCTCCCGCCGAGATTGCGGTGATTTTCGACCCCGAATCTTGGGTGCCCATCGCGGTGAGCATTGGCGACGTGCTCAAGGCCATCGGCAAATCGGCCGACATCAAACTGATTCTGGTCAATCCCGCTGGGCCGTCCTTGCACCTGCCAATCTCGCAGGATGACAAAGCGGCGGCCACCGCCCAGGCAGCGGGTTCGGTCGCAGATAGTATCGCCGACCTCGCCAACGCCGACGCCGAGCTCGCCAATTCTATGTCCGATGATGGCGCCCCAAGCGAGGATGAAAGCCCCAGTAACGGCCACGGCAGCGAGCCGGACGGCGGCACCCGCGAGGGCGAAGACTAAACCCCTCCCCGTTGGTTGAGCCTTTGGCGGTCGCTCCGCTCCCTGGTGGTTGAGCCCGTCGAAACCACCCCAAATCGCTGAGTTGGTTTCGACAGGCTCAACCAACGGGATTGATTACGAGTGCTGGAGGATGTCGTGGACTTCCCCGGTGACCAGGAACACGATGCGCCGCGCAATGGAGGCGGCATGGTCGCCGAAACGCTCAAGGAACCGACCTAGCAAAGTAATATCAACCGACTCTTGCGTGCTGCCCGCCCAATCAGGATCAAGCAGGGCCGCAAAGGTCTGCATGTGCAGGTTGTCCAAAATGTTATCGTCCCGCTGAATGGTGTGAGCCAATTCGAGGTCGCGCGAACGCAGCAAGCGTGTCACCTGCGCCGAAGCGTCAATCGCCGCCTCAACCATTTTCGCAAAGATGGGCTCCACCTCGGGGGTGAACACGCGGTCGGGGTAGCGCCCGCGCGCAATTTCGGCAATGTGCCGAGCCAGGTCACCCATGCGTTCCAGGGTGGAGCTCATGCGCAGCGCAGCCACGAGGGTGCGCAGATCGGTGGCGACTGGAGCCTGTTGAGCCAGAATGTGGACGCACCGTTCATCAACCTTACGCTGCATCAGGTCAATTTTGGCATCATCAACGATAACCTGCTGCGCCATGAGGTGATCTGAGGTGAGCAGCGCCTGACCGGCGTGCTGCATGGCCTCGTGGACGGCGTCAGCCATCCG
>JAITCS010000181.1 GCA_031282935.1 Cellulomonadaceae bacterium | reverse complement strand
ATATATTGGCACGACGGGGGTAACGGTCGCGCCGGAATTGTACATCGCCTGTGGAATTTCTGGCTCGCCTTACCACACGGGCGGAATGCGCAGCTCACGGTACATTATTTCGGTTAATAACGACGACGATGCGCCAATCAATCCGATTTGCGATTTGGTGATTGTTGGGGATTTAGCGGAGGTATTGCCGCAGGCCGCTGAGCTGATTCGCGCCCGCAATTAGTTGTGGGTATTTATTTGGATTATGCGGCTACCGCCGGGATGAGTGCGGCGGCTTTAGCGGCGTATTGTGCTGCCGCCGGGGTTTCAGGTATCCCGTGCGGCGCGCCAGACCGGGTTATCGGCAATCCGTCAAGTTTGCACGCCCCCGGACGGCGCGCGCGCCAAATCGTGGAGGATTCCCGCGAAACGATAGCGGAATGTTTGGGTGCTAACCCCTCTGAAGTGGTATTCACTAATGGGGGCACTGAGGCAAATAACCTGGCGATTAAGGGCGCCTTCCTCGCCGCAAAAGACAAAAACACCATCCTGGTGAGCGCCATTGAACACCATTCTGTTTTAGAACCGGCAGCTTGGTTAGCCCAGTATTGCAGCGCCAACCTAAAACAAATCCCAGTGGATAAGCACGGCATAGTTGACCTCGCAGCGCTGAAAAAAGAAGCGAATAATGATGTTGCCCTCATTTCCGTAATGCTCGCCAATAATGAAATCGGCACCATTGAACCCATCGGTGAAATTGTAGTGTTAGCGCGCGAAAAGCAAATCCCCGTCCACACTGACGCCATTGCCGCCCTTGGCCAAATCCCTATTAATTTTGGGGAGTTGGGGGTGGATATGCTGAGCGTCGCGGGGCACAAAGTCGGCGGTCCCGCCGCCACTGGCGCGCTGCTGGTGCGGCGGAAAATGCGGCTAGAACCCCTGATTCATGGCGGCGGCCAAGAGCGAGGTCTGCGGGCAGGCACTCAAGATGTGCCAGCCATTGCCGCTTTCGCTGCCGCACTGGCCGAGGCCACTACCGAACTCGCAGCCAAGACGGCCAAAATAGCCAAACTGAGGGATGAACTTGTTGCTAGCATACTAGCAAATATTCCCAGTGCTACCCTGGAGGGCCCGCCAATAAAATCCGGGCAGAGGCTCCCCGGCAACGCGCTGTTCACCTTTGCGGGCGCGCACGCGGACGACCTTTTGCTGCTGCTTGACCTTGCCGAGATTGCTGCCTCGACGGGCGCCGCCTGCACCGCCGGGGTCACCCAAGCCTCCCATGTGCTGCTTGCCTGCGGGGTGAGTGAGCAAGCGGCACATGGCGCCCTGCGCTTCACCTTGGGTCCAAACACTACCCAGGCAGAGATAGCACACTTATGTGCAGTATTGCCTGGGATTGTCGCCCAAGCTCGGAAAGCAACCCTGGCGCGGTAGCACCGCGCAGCTAAACATTGCAAAAGCGAAAAACAGAGGCCTAAAAAGAAAATAAAAACTGCGACATAATGCCGCGTGGGCGCAAAAGCATAGTAGTATTCGGCTGTGAAAGTTTTGGCCGCAATGAGTGGGGGCGTGGATTCTGCAATGGCCGCCGCATTAGCGGTCGAGGCGGGCCATGAAGTCACCGGCGTGCATATGGCGTTGCTGCGAAATAGGCAAATATTTCGAGAAGGTTCGCGCGGCTGCTGCTCAATCGAGGATTCTTTGGACGCGCGCAGAGTGGCCGATAAACTTGGAATCCCGTTTTATGTTTGGGATTTATCAGAGGAATTTGCTGACTTAGTGGTCGCCGATTTCTTGGCCGAATACTCCAAAGGGCGCACCCCTAATCCGTGCATTCGCTGTAATGAGCATGTGAAATTCGAGATACTGGCCACCCGAGCCCAAGCGCTGGGTTTTGATGCAGTGGCCACCGGGCATTACGCTCGCCTAATTCCAGGTAATAACGGCGTAGTAGAATTGCATCGCAGCAATAATCTGCCAAAGGATCAAAGTTACGTTTTAGCCGCCGCCGGGCCAGAAAGATTGCACCACTGCTATTTTCCGTTGGGTGATTTCTACACGAAAGCGGAAGTGCGCGAACAAGCCGCAAAACGCGGTTTGGCGGTGAGCAATAAACCCGACAGTTATGACATTTGTTTTATTCCCGATGGTGACACGCGCGGTTTTTTGCGGGAACGATTAGGCGCCAAAAAGGGCCCCATTTTGGACGTTTCCGGGGTGCAAGTGGGGGAGCACGACGGCGCTTACGCGTACACGGTGGGGCAACGCAAGGGCTTGGCGCTGGGGCGGCCCGCTGCTGATGGCCTACCCCGCTACGTGGTTTCCACCGACCCTAGTAGAAACATCGTGGTGGTGGGCGGGCGCGAGCACCTCGTGGTTACGTCAATCAAGGGCAGCGACCCGGTTTGGTATCTGGACAAACCGCCGGGGCCTCATTCCCAGGATTCGGCTGGGGTTGCTGTTACGGTTCAAGTGCGGGCTCACGGGCGCGAGGTTTCGGCGCGCATGTTTGCAACTGCCGACGGCGCGGTTCAGTTCGATTTGGTCGGCGATATGCTGGCCGGTATCGCGGCCGGGCAGTCCATCGTGGCCTACCAGGGCACGCGCGTGGTCGCGCAGGCGACCGTGGGGCAATCGGGGTAGCGTTTTTTATCACTGGCCGAAGTCGCCCGCCGTGGCGCGGGAGTTTACGCGATGGTCTAGGGTAGGTTTTGCGTACAAACTGCCATCGAACCAGATGGTGTCGGTTTATAGATCGGTTAATCAAGGAGTAGTAAGTGGCTAATACCCAAGTAGCGGAGCGGAAATCAAAAGCTCCGCAGGCTTCGCCTGAGCAGGCAGCCGATGAGGTGCAGGCTTTAGTTGATAAAGCTCAGATTGCACTCAACGAATACGCTAATTACGATCAAGAAAAGATTGACTATATAGTCAAAAAAGCTTCCATCGCGGCTTTGCATGAGCATGGTTCTTTAGCGCAAATGGCAGTGAATGAAACTGGCCGAGGCATTGTCGAGGACAAAGCCACCAAGAACCTTTTTGCGTGCGAGCACGTCACGCACTCTATGGCTAACACCAAAACCGTAGGCGTTATTCACCGCGATGAGATTAATGGTATTACCGAAATCGCTGACCCGGTGGGTGTTATTGCCGGTGTTACCCCGGTGACAAACCCTACCTCCACCGCCATCTTTAAGTCGCTTTTAGCGCTTAAAACCCGCAACCCTATTATCTTTGGTTTCCACCCGGGCGCGCAAAAGTCGTCTGTGGAGGCCGCAAAGGTTGTCCGCGACGCTGCTATTGCCGCCGGGGCGCCGCAGAACTGTATTCAATGGATTGAGCACCCTTCAATTCAGGCCACCGCCGAATTGATGAATAACCCCGGCGTGGCTCTCGTGCTCGCCACCGGCGGTAACGCGATGGTTCGCGCCGCATATTCCACCGGAAAGCCCGCTATTGGGGTGGGGGCCGGCAACGTGCCCGCCTACATTCACCACGATGCGAATATAAAGCGCGCTGTGAACGATATTGTGCTTTCTAAGGGTTTTGATTATGGCGTGGTGTGCGCTTCAGAGCAAGCCGTTATTATAGATGAAGATATCTATGCCAAAACCATGGATGAATTCAAGCGAATGCACGCCTATGTGGTAAATCCGGATGAAAAAGCGAAACTGGAAAAGTTTTTCTTTGGCGTAGTCGGTGGCACCCCGAATGTGGCGGCTGCGAAACTAAATCCTGACGTGGTTGGAAAATCGCCGTACTGGCTGGCTCAGCAAGCGGGCTTTGAGGTGCCGAAAGACACTTCCATCCTCATGGCCGAATGTAAAGAGGTAGGCCCTAACGAGCCACTCACCCGCGAGAAATTGTCCCCGCTTATCGCTGTGTTGAAGTCCAAGGACAAAGAGGACGGCCTACGGTTGGCTGAGGAAATGGTTGAATTTGATGGATTGGGCCACTCGGCCGCAATTCACACTAAGGATCACGCCTTGGTGGAGGAATACGGCAAACGCATTAAAGCTGTCCGTATTTTGTGGAATCAACCCTCGGCTTTGGGCGGTATCGGCGATATCTACAACGCTTTGATTCCTTCCCTGACTTTGGGCTGCGGCTCGTATGGTCATAACTCGGTTTCTAACAATGTTTCGGCGGTGAACTTGGTGAATGTGAAGCGCGTGGCACGCCGAAATAACAACATGCAATGGTTCAAAGTACCACCAAAGACGTATTTCGAGCCGAACGCTATTCAGTATTTGGCAGATATGAAGGGCGTGGAGCGTGTCACCATTGTCACCGATAAAGTAATGTCCAAGATCGGTATCGTAGATAAGGTTTTGGACGTTTTACATCGCCGTCCTAACCAGGTGGCGGTACAGGTTTTGGATTACATCGAACCAGAGCCTTCTGTCGAAACCGTTGTGGCGGGCGCCCGCCGCATGACCGAACACCAACCCGATACCATTATCGCAGTTGGTGGCGGCTCCCCGATGGACGCAGCCAAGGTGATGTGGCTCAAGTATGAGCACCCAGAAATTGATTTCGCAGATTTGCGTGAGAAATTCTTTGATGTGCGCAAGCGCGCTTTCCAGTACCCGCAGTTGGGCCAAAAAGCGCAATTAGTTTGCGTGCCCACATCATCTGGTACAGGTTCTGAGGTAACTCCATTCGCAGTTATTTCTGACCACAAGACTGGTTACAAGTACCCGTTGGCTGATTACGCTTTGACCCCAACTGTGGCCATTGTGGACCCGGTTTTGGCAATGACCATGCCGGATAAACTGGTTGTGGATTCCGGCATGGACGCTTTGACGCACGCCACTGAGGCTTTTGTTTCGGTTTATGCCAACGATTTCACCGATGGTTTGTGTTTGCAGGCTATTCGTCTGGTCACCGACAATATCGAAAAGTCGAAGAACAAAGACGACATGGAACATTCCCGCGAGAAGATGCACAATGCGGCAACTATCGCTGGCATGGCTTTCGCAAACGCTTTCCTTGGCATGGTACACGCGATGTCCCACACTGTTGGTGCGCAATTCGGGTTAGTTCACGGACGCACCAATGCAATGTTTCTGCCTTATGTGATTCGGTACAACGGCAAGACCCCTTCCAAAGTCACCGGCTGGCCAAAAGCCGACCGTTATGTGGCTCCAGAGCGGTATCAGGAAATTGCGAAAATGTTGGGCCTCAAAGCCGACACCGCAGATGAAGGCGTGGAATCATACGCCCAATATTGCCGCGATTTGGCAACCCGTTTAGGGATTGAGAAATCATTCCGTGAGCAAGGCGTTGATGAAGAGCGCTACATCGGTAACCTTGACGCTTTAGCGATGCGCGCGTATGAGGATCAGTGCGCCCCCGCTAATCCGCGTTTGCCAATGCTGCAGGATATGAAAGATATCATGGTGGCCGCTTATTACGGTATTAGCCAAGAGGAAGTGGCCCAGCGGCGCGAGAATGGTGAAGCTTATTTGGATATGAACCCTGATAAAGGCAACAGCTCTTATCATCATTACCCAACCAAGCCCGGCAACGTCCTAGAAGCGCCTGTTCCCGAGGCAGGGGACGCCCCCGAAGCGTTCACCCACAAGGTTGACGAGAACGAGGCCGAGTTCGAGCTGATTTCGGCTGAACACGAATAAGCACGCCGCTTCATCTTGAAAGCACAAAATCCAACGCCCCGCGCTATTCCATTAGGCGGGGCGTTGGTGTAGGCTTTTGGATGGACGTAGCGAACTGAGAAGGGAACCACTGTGTTGCTGGCTGATTACCTGCCCGAAGGCTCGATAACCACTAAGGCGCACGCCGCCGATTGGCGTGAGGCCGTCCGCCTGGCGGGCGGTGCTCTGGTCGCTCAAGGGGCCACTACGGACGCCTACACCG